>NZ_JCBCUW010000024.1:0-95935 GCF_059862525.1 Pseudomonas sp. MF08875 | reverse complement strand
GTAAACGCTTCGATTTCAAATGTCCGATCGAAATGATGGGCGAGGTGATGCAGAACGCCATGACTATGCGGCACGATGCGCCCGCTTCAATTCAATAACCGTGTTGCACTCAGCTCCTGCAACCGCCCCGTTTCAACCGTAAAACGCGCCAAGTCTACGTTAATCGCCCGGATTATGCCGGCGGTATTGTCACATTGCCTTGGGAGGCCGTAATCCCTGTCATCAATCCGGAGGACCCAGATTTTATGGGCATCGGGGGCTTTCTCTTACTCGCCTTTATGTCGGAACACACGGGCGCAGGTTATGACGAAGTTCTAATGTTAGGCCGCCCCATGCATGGCAATGATGAACTGGTTGGTTTCTGGGAATTCATCCGCCGCTATATGGAGGAGGGGCCGCAAGCCGTGCCCAAACCTAAAAGGTTATTGCCTCTAAGCCCCACCCCCATCGAGCCTATCCGGGCCACTCTTCGTTTCATGTCCGGCTTCTGGCGCAACGGCGGAAAGATCGCCGCGGTGGTTACGGGGACTTTGCTTTCTCCCCTTATTCTTCTGCACGCGCTGTGCCATTGGATTTCTTTACTGCTGTGCTGGGCGCCTCGCTGGCCCAAGGAAATTCAAGAAGCAGGGCAACCCGGCAAGCCGATCCCCAAACTCACGACAGCGGAGGACTTTGGTCCCGTCATCGGCGCCCACTTGCGGGCCAATACCTTGAAAGAGCGTATCGATACGCCTATGCCAGAACGCAAAGGATGGCGGCCGGCGGCTCGGCCCCAGGACCACGGCGATGTGTAGTGGCATGTCCAGCGCAAAGGCCGATGAAGCCCAATGCCATCCCGAGAAAGACCAAGAGCGCAGCGCTGATCTGCGCCCCGAACAACCCCTATACGTCGAAGTCCACGAACATCAGCAGCAGTTCCTGTCTGGAGGCGAACCCTGCACCGACACCTGTGCGCCGTGGATAGCCTTTTCGTCAGGCTGCGCAGGCGTAAGGCCTGGGCGAACTCCCGATCACCCTATGAACTTGACGTACACGAGCTCAGGGTCTTGTTCGTCAAGATTCTCGATTCGCCCGCTCGGCACAAAACCTGCCTTTACCATCAGGGCCTGCGACGCGCTGTTGGACGCATTGCATGAAGTAAACAGCTTGGGTGTGGTGCACGCGGCTTCGGCCGCCGCCAGCAAACCCAGTGCCGCGCCCTGACGTTGGTGTGCCTCGGCCACAACCACCAGCGCCACAAAGCCGTGGCCGAAAAAATCATGGGTCAGCACCAGGTAGCCCACGTGCTGGCCCGCGGTGACGGCTACCAGGCAGTGCCGGCCAATGACAGCATCGTCGATAAAGGCGCGACGGCTGGCGTGGGCCGCCGCATAGCTGTCCATGGCGATCAGTGCAGGCACGTCGTCGGGCAGTGCCTGGCGGATCAGCCAGTTCGTAGCGGCAGGTAGGGGCGCAGCACGATGAGGTGCAAATTTTACAGGCATCGATCATGGCTCTTGTCTGTAGGTTATTGGGATGTGAAGTGTAGGCTTGTTCCTTTTGTGCTGATCGCGATCCTTCAAGGCTTCGCGATAAGTCGCTGCTGTTTATAGTCTTGTGGATCACCTCGAGGGCGATAAAAGGAGTGGCACGATGGTCAAGGGAAGGTATCTGCATGAGGACACGCAAGTGTCGCCGGCGGTTCAGCGTCGCAACCAGCGAGCTTCGGGGCGGCGTTTACGGGCGTTGTTGGGGGAGTTAGGGATTTCTCCGATGGCGTTTTCCGAGTTCGTGGGCATTAGCCCCCAGTGCTTGACGAACTGGTTTGCCCGGGGGTTGCCGCGCCAACGGCTGGATGAAATGGCGCGGTTGTTGAGTGTGAGCCCTGTGTGGCTGGCCATGGGGGTGGGTGAAAGGCATCTGGTGCCACCACGTCGCGGGCAGCCGTACACTTAAGTCTCATCTGCTGTCACCCAAGGGGCTAATACCGGCTACATTCCAGGGACCGTTCACTGCCTGAGAGTTAGCTCATGTTCAGATCATCCTCGTTTGCAGTCGCCGTGACCTGTATGGCTTTGGCATTGGGGTCCGCTTGCGCGCTGGCAGACCCTGGCAACGGCAAAGGCCAGGGCAATACCAAACATGCCGCTCAAAGCGGCCAAGGCCATGACAACTCGGGGAACAAAGGAAAAAAAACCGGCCCGGGCGAACGCAGCCATGGCCCCAGCGTTGATCGAGGCAGCGTGCTGGGTGTGCTGGGAGGTTATCGCGACTACTGGACGCCCGGCCCGTCGTTGCCACCCGGTATCCAAAAGAACCTGGCACGGGGTAAACCGCTCCCGCCAGGTATTGCCAAGAAGCTGGATGGACGGTTGCTGGGCAGGCTGCCCCATTACGACGGGTATGAATGGCAGCAGGCGGGCACCGATCTGATCCTGGTCACCCTGGCCACTGGCCTTATATACGAGGTGCTCAGTGGGGCCTTTGATTGAAGGGCATTGCGGCTACTGCGGTTGAAGGTCTGTTATCTGCCAAGCGATACAGCCCTTGAGCGTGGGATACCGTCAGGCCAGCTCGTTGTAGGTTCCGCCGGCTTTGCGAGTTGGCCAGGGCGGTGGCGGCGATCATACGGCTGCCATGCTTTTTGGCCTGCTTTATCCGGTGAGTTATCAGCGCTGCATGATAGCCAAGTCCCCGGGCGTCCTTGCGCGTGGCGGCCGTCCCAAGGTAAGCGATGCCGTTACTGGCCAAAAACATCAATGCGCCTGCCACGACGTCTCCATCAACGTTAAGCACGTAGATCTTCGCCCGTTCGCTCGACGCAAACCCTGCAAAGGAAGCTTGATTCAATAAGCGCTGTTGCGGTTTGGTATGGAAACCACCGGCATGAATACGGGCGAATTGCGCAAGAGTCTGTGGCGTGACCTCCTCAATCTCGAAGGGGTGATGATTCACTGCCGCGCTGTCGATGGCACAGGCCAATTGCAAATGAGTCCAGCCTTTCAAACGCTCAAGGCGCCGCCCTGCTATTTGAGTGGATGGAGTCAGTTCGGAGGGCTTCGCGATCAGCGGGGTGACTGGGCAGTAGTGCGCGGATTGCTTGAGCAAGTTCAACAGGGTTTGGGAGTCGCCCGTGATGTCGGCATAGATCCGGTTGAACATTGGGCTAGGCGTTGCTTTCACATGGAAGCACGGCACGTTTGCATTGAAGAAAACGCTTGCGCCATAAGGGTTTCCATCCAGCCGAGTGAGGTTCTCGACTCTTGAGCTCAGGTACTCTCTTTCGGCGGCCTCAATGTCAAGAGCCAGGGCAACATCCATTCGTGCATTCCTTTGTTCAGCGCAACTTAACGAGCAATAAGAGCAGACCATACGCTTGTGCCCAGGTCCGTACTAGTTGGGACGGTGCCTCAATATCGGGTTTTGCTTGTGTGCCAGTGATGGCTATGAAGGGGAATAAAGTTTTATGGGGGTGGAAAGTAGTGTCTTGGCGTTCTTGAAACGCTATCGGTATTTATTACTGGCGCTGATGATCGCGGCCTCGCTGGTAAACGCTTTTGTGCGCTTTGCCGGGGATGGACGCAATTTCATTGGTGCGGTGGCGGTGCATGGATGGTTTGTCCAGGCGGTCTTTGCTTACTTGCGAGGAGGCTGGGTCGGGCTTGGGCCGGGTGGTTTAGCCAAAGATGCGAACCCCATGGGCAGAGCCGCTTTAGCGGCCACGGCGTTCGGCTTTTACTTGCTGATGTTCACCTACGGTGGCGCTTCTAACGATGATCCGATCCATGAAAAAACAGCGTCGGACTGGACGATGCCGAGCCGAGAAGAGTTCAGGCGAGCGACGGCGCCATAGCGTGCCGTCTTGATAGTTAATCTTCGGCAGGTAGATAGAACGGATACCCCCCCCTGCACAGCATGATATCAATGTGCTACAAATTGCGTTTTTTAAACGCGCCACTTCACAAGGAAAGCACTGGATGAGCTCTACCGAATTGATCGACTTCGTCACCGCTGATTCGCTGACCAGCTTGTTGCAAGACGCCGGTTGCCGAGTGACCCGCGGCGAGCAGAACGGTGTGGAGCAATTACTCACCGCCAGCCAGGGTATCGGTTTCGCGGTGCGCTTTGGTAATCAAGGGCAGGAATCCGGGCGTTATCTGGACTTCATCTACAGCTGTGCCCTGCATATTCAGGGTGAGTTGCCTCAAGGCCTGGCCAATCAGTGGAACGCCTCGCGTCGTTTTGCTCGGCTCTCGGTACAGGGCGCGTTTTTGGTGATGGAAATGGATGTGGTGGTTGCTGACGGTGTCAGCCCTAAAAACCTGCTCGGCAGCCTGGTGCTGTGGGATCGGTTGTTGCAGGAAGTGGTGGTGTACCTGCGTGACTACAGCCGCAATGCGACTGGCGCGGTACCGAACGAAGCGGTAACGGCTTCGTGAGTCGTCGCGTTGTTCTGGCCGGCGCGGGGGCGTTGGCCGTGCTGGTGGTGGCCGTTGCGCTGGGGCTGCGTTCTGGCGAGGTGACATCGACTGCCGATGCCATGCCTGCGGTGAATGCAGCGGGCAGTGAAGCCGTGGCGCGGCTGGGGGATCTCCAGGTAGACGCCAAGGATGTAAAAGCGCTGTTGGAGCAGTTGCCCGCGGCGTCGCAGCAACAATTGCGGGGCGACCGTGCGGCCCTGGAAACCTGGCTGCGCGCTCGTCTGGCAGAAAAGGCGTTGTACCAGCAAGCCGAGGCCAAGGGGTGGTCGCAGCGCCCTGAAGTCCAGGCGCAGACCCGTGCGGCCGTTGAGCAGATCGTGCTACGCAGCTATTTGAGCTCGATGACCCAAGTACCGCAGAGCTACCCGAGCGAGGCGGAACTTGAGCAAGCCTATGAGGCCAGCAAGGCTTCTGTGCAGGTACCGGCGGTTTACCGTCTGAGCCAGATCTTCCTGAGTGTGCCCGACGAGCAGGCAGCAGACAGCGTGCGCGACCAGGCTCTGGCGTTGAGCAAGCGCGCCCACGCGGCGGGTGCCGATTTCGCCGAGTTGGCGCGCACCTATTCGCAAGACCAGGGCAGCGCGGCCCGCGGCGGAGATATCGGGCCGCAACCCTTGGCGCAATTGTTGCCGGAAGCCCGCGGTGTCGTGCCCAAGCTCAAGGTGGGGGAGGTGAGCGAGCCGCTGCGCAGTTCGTTGGGGTTTCACATCATCAAATTGACCGAGGCCCAGCCAGCGCGTGTGGCCAGTTTCGATGACGTGCGTGGCCAGTTGCGTGAGGCGCTCCGGGCGCAGCGCCAGGAACAGCTTGCCAAGGCGTATGTGGACGGGGTGCTCAACAGCGGTACTTTGAGTATCGACGGTGCGGCGCTCAATCAGGTGCTCGAAGGGCAACGCTGAGGCGCTGCATACACCTCGGCCACAGGCTTTGCCTGAGCCCGTATCCAGGCGTTCAGCGCTTGCAAACTGCGTGGCCTGCGCAGGGGGCACAAAAACACGCGTGCCCCTCTAGCCAAGTAATGGCACATTGATGTAAAAAAGCCACTATTTTATTAGCATGCCAAGGTCAGGCCCGTTAATCGCTCGCGTAGTGCTGCTACGTCGCCAGGAGGGATGAGTCTGATCCACATAAGGAGTTGTTGTGGACAGACGTAGAACTGCAGTGCCGCGCACCGCTCGCACCCCCTTGTCGCTGTCGATCAGCCTGGCGGCCGCGGGGCTGCTGGCCAGCTTCAGCAGCGCGGATGTGCTCGCCGCCTGCACCCCCGGCGTTCCCACCAACGGGGTTACCGTCACCTGCACCGCGATAGATCAGCAGGATTTCGACAGTTCTGCCAGCAATCTGACGGTCAACATTATTCCCAGCGCCATTGTCAGTTCCAGCGGCAGCGGCAGCCCGGTGATCCAGCTCACCGGCAGCAACAACACCCTCGTCAACAGCGGCCAGATCTACCCCTCCAACAGCGGGCAGCAGAGCCAGCTGACCACTGGCCTGAAAGTGGGCAACAGCAATGCCCAGAACATCTCGATCACCAACAACTCCACCGGCTGGATTTCCGGCACCGGTGCCAACCTGGGCCCCTCCATTTTCGACCTCAAGGGCATGGCGCTGGATGTTCAGGCCGGCGCGGGCGGCAAGGTGACCCTCGTCAACAACGGCACCATTTTCTCCGACCCGATCCTCGGGGCGACGCTGGAAGTGGCCGACATGCCCAACGTGGCGGTCTACGGCGGTGCTCAGGTCGAGATGACCAACACCAACCAACTCTATGGCCGGGTTGCTTTTCAGGCCTCGGCCGAGGGCAACGTCTTCACCAACACTGGCTCGCTGGTGGGCAGCCTGTCCATGGGCGCCGGTGGTGGCAACAACCGCTTCAACGCCGTCACTGGCTCGTCGCTGCACAGCGGCGGTGTCTTCGGCGCCAGCGCCGTGACCGTCGCCTCCAACCCGGACCTGGTGTTCGTCGCCCCCGGGATGGTCGATGGCGGCGCCGGTGGCTCCAACACCTTGGCGCTGCAGAATGCCGTGGGTGGCGGTTTTGGTAGCGCGGGCAGTGGCAACATCTCGTCGGCGGGTTACCTCAACTTCAGCAACCTGCTGGTGCAAAGCGGTACTTGGACGGTAAGCGGCGCGCTGCTCACCGGCGCCAGCACCAGTACCAGCCTGAGCGGCGGCGTGCTGTCGGTGAATAATGGCGCGGTGTTTGGCACCAGCCACATCAACGCCAATGGCGCGACCCTCATGTCCCACACGCCCTCCACGCTGATCCTGGCCAACGACATCAACCTGGGGGTGAACTTCCTCTCAGGCATTCACGGCCTGACCGTGAGCGGCAGCAATAACATCACCCTTGCCGGGGTGATCTCGGGTAACAGCACCTCGCCCTTGACCAAGAACGGCACCGGTGCGCTGCGCCTCAACGGTAGCAACACCTACACCGGCAACACGCTGCTTAACGCCGGTTCGCTCGTTATCGGCAGCAGCGAGGCCTTAGGCACAGGCGCCGTCAGCGCCGCCAACGGCACTCGGATCGACTCCGGCAGCGCCTCGACCCTGAGCAACAACTTTAACGTGGCGGGCACCGTGAGCTTCGGGGGCAACAGCACCCTGGCCCTGAGCGGTACGCTGCAGGGTGACGGCACTGCCGTGGTCAATAAGGATGGGGCGGGCACGCTGGTTCTTTCCGGTACCAACACCTACGGCGGTGGCACCACCCTAAGCGCCGGCACCCTGCTGGTCGGCAACAACGCCGCACTGGGCAGCGGCATGTTGACCGTTTCCGGCGCAGCCAACCTGGGCAGCACTGCGTCGGTGGTGCTGAACAACGCGGTCGCCCTCAACAGCAACCTGACGGTCAGCGGCGATAACGCACTGCGCCTCAACGGTAACATCAGCGGCGGCGCGGCCAACAAACTCATCAAGACCGGGCAAGGCAACCTGACCCTGGCCGGCACCAACAATTTCCAGGGCGGTATCGAGCTCAACGGCGGCACCCTGACGGTGGCCACCAACTCCGGTGCCCTGGGCAGCGGCGCCGTGACCGTCACCGGCGACAGCCGCTTGGCGTATAACGCGGCTCAGGTGATGAGCACTCCGATTGCCATCAACAGCGGGGTGACACTCGAGTTCGCCAACAATGTCCAAGTGATTCAATTGGGGCAGATCAGCGGCAGCGGCACCCTGGCCAAGACCGGGACCGATGAACTCATGCTGTTCATGGGCAATAGCTTCAGCGGTTTGCTGGACGTGCGCCAGGGTACCGTCAACGCCGCGGTCGCCAACGCCCTGGGCAACAACCCGGACCTGCTCGTGGGCAGCGGTGCCACCGTGTCCATGATGGCCAGCAGCAGCATCAACAGCTTGGGTGGCAGCGGTGAGGTGAACCTCGCCTCCGGTAGCCTGTTCACGGTGGGCGCCGGCAACGCCAGTTCGACCTTCTCCGGTGTACTCAGCGGCGCGGGCAACCTGAACAAGGTCGGGACCGGCACCCTGACCCTGGAAGGCCTCAATGCCTTCACCGGCAATACGACGGTCAGTGCCGGCCGGTTGAACATTGCCTCCACCGGCAAGCTGGCCAGCAACCTGGTCACCGTGGGCAACGGCGCGACGCTCGGCGGCAGCGGTACGCTCGTGGGCGGCGTAACCATCAATAATGGCGGCCATTTGGCCGTCACCAGCGCCAGCACGCTCAATACCGGCTCGCTGACCCTCGCCAGCGGCAGCAACCTGGATATCGGGCTGGGCACGCCGACCATCGCTACACCGATGCTCAACGTCACCGGCAACGTGACGATCAGCAACAGCACCTTTAACTTCAGCGATGTCGGTGGCTTGGCCAACGGTATCTACCGCCTGTTCAACTACACCGGCTCTCTTGTCTACGGCGGCGCCAACCCAGGTATCTTCCCCGCGGATGTGGTGCTGGGGCAGATCACCCTGTCGCTGGACTCTGTGGCCAAGACGGCCAACATCGTCGTCAATTCCCCAGCCCTGAGTACCCAGTATTGGGACGGCAACACCTCGCTCGCCAACGGCAGTGTCGACGGTGGCAGCGGCATCTGGCACACAGCCAACACCAACTGGACCAAGTCCACCGGCGCCAGTAACGATGTGTGGAAAGGCGTTTCGGCGGTGTTCCAGGCGGCCTCGGGCACCGTGTTCATCGAAGGCACCCAGAACGTCAGCGCCCTGCAGTTCAAGAGCGATGGCTACGGGTTGATCGCAGGCACGGCAGGCGGCTTGAACCTGGTCAACGGCACCGGTGGCGCAGCGGTCGTGACGGTCGATAGCAATGTCGCTGCTCGGATCGAGGCCCCCCTCAGCGGCACCGGCAAGCTGCAGAAAAGCGGTGCCGGGACCCTGATCCTCGCCGGTAGCAACAGCTACAGCGGTGGCACCACCCTCAGCGCCGGCACCCTGGTGCTGCGTCACGACAGCGCTCTGGGTAGCAGCGCCTTGAGACTCGCCTCCGGCACCACCCTGCGCGCCGACAACAGCGATGTGCAGTTGAGCAACGATGTGGCGCTCACCGGCGTGTCCAATATTGCGGCCGAAGGGACCACCCGCCTGGCCCTCAATGGTGTGGTCAGTGGCGCCGGCGGCCTGGTCAAGATCGGCACCGGCAACCTGGAGCTCAATGGTAATAACGCTCAACTGGGTAACACCTGGCTCAATGCCGGTGGCCTGGTACTGGGCAGCAGCACCGCCCTGGGTTCGGGAGCGTTGAATACGGCCAACAACACCACGCTCGACAGCCGCTTGCCCGGCGTGTCGGTTGGCAACAACGTGCTTTTCAGCGGCAACCTGACTGTCCTCGGCACCCAGGACCTGTCCCTGACCGGCATGGTGGTGGGCTCCGGTAACCTGATTAAAGACGGCGCCAGCACGCTGAACCTGGCCGGCGCCAATAGCCTGACCGGTACGGTCACGTTGAACCAAGGCACCTTGCGCCTGGGCCAGGACACATCGCTGGGCAACGCCAGCCTGGTGGTGGGCGGGGCGTCCACCCTGCAAGCGGCTGCGAACATCGCACTCAGCAATGCCGTCACGCTCGGCAGCGAACTCACCGTGAGCGGCGGCAACGATCTCACCCTCAACGGTGTGGTGTCCGGCGCCGCCGGGCTGGTCAAGGAGGGCAGTGGCAAGCTGACCTTGAGCGGCACCAACCTGTACCAGGGCAACACCACGTTGAACGCCGGCACCTTGGTGCTGGGTAATGCTGGTGCACTGGGCCATGGCCGACTGGATGTCGCCGGGAGCGCCGCGCTGGAAAGCGCCAGCGCCTTGACGGTGGGTAACGACGTCACCATCAGCGGTGACCTGACCGTGCAGGGCAGCGACAACCTGACCCTGGACGGTTCCGTCACCGGGATGGGCAGCCTGACCAAGGCCGGCACTGGCACCCTGACCCTTAACGGCGGCAACGGCTTCTACGGTACTTACAACGTCGATGGCGGTCGCCTGGTCAGCAGCACGGCCATCACGCTGGGCGAGCCGAGTGCGATCAATGTCGCTTCCGGCGCTACCTTGCAATTGGTCGCGGGGGCTGCCACCGGCCAGCTCAACGGCGCTGGCAGCGTTCAGCTCGATGCTGGCCAATTGCGGGTTGATGAGGGCACGTTCAGTGGCGCCCTGAGCGGTAACGGCGACCTTTACAAGAACGGCAGCGGCACGCTGCTGCTCAGCGGCACCAGCCATCTGGCCGGGGCGACCACCGTTGCCGGTGGCACTTTGCGGGTCGATGGCAACCTGGGCAACGGCAGTGTCTGGGTCGAGAATGGTGCAGCCCTGGCCGGCAGCGGCGCGCTGGGGGGGGCAGTGACCGTGGCCAACGGTGGCCACCTCAACCTGGCCGGCGGTTCAGTGCTGACGCTCGGTTCGCTGGTACTCAACGACAGCTCTAACCTCGACGTCGCCCTTGGCTCGGCTACGCCGGGCGCGGCAGGGCTGGCTAACGTCACCACAGACCTGACCCTGGACGGCACGCTCAACATCACCGACGCCGGCGGTTTCGGCATTGGCGTGTACCGCCTGTTCGATTACGGCGGCCTGTTGACTGACAACGGTCTGGGCTTCGGCGCGTTGCCGGGTGGCGTTCCGCGCAACGAGCTGGAGCTGCAGACCAGCGTCGCCAACCAGATCAACCTGGTAGTCGGCGGCGCCGCCGATATCCGCTTCTGGGACGGCAGCCAGTTGGCTGGCAACAGCATCGTCGAAGGCGGCAACGGCACCTGGAACAGCACCAACAGCAACTGGACCACCACCCACGCCGGGCTCAACCAAGCCTGGAACAGCACCTTCGCGGTGTTCCAAGGCGCGGCGGGCACTGTCACCGTTGACGGCACCCAAAGCGTCAGCGGGTTGCAATTCATCAACGACTACACCCTGGCCGGCGGCAGTGCGGGCCAGTTGCAACTGACCAACGGGATCAGTGGCTACACCGCGGTTCGTGTTGACAGCGGCAAGACCGCCACCCTCGACGTCAACCTCACCGGCAACGGCCTCCTGAACAAGCTGGACAGCGGCACCCTGGTGCTCAACAGCGCCAATACCTACAGCGGCGGAACCCGCCTGAGCGCGGGCACCCTGGTGGTGGGCAACAATGATGCGCTGGGTTCCGGCAGCCTGACGACGGCCGCCGGCACTACCCTGGACACCCTCACGGCGCTCAGCCTGATTAATGATCTGCACCTCGATGGCGCGTTGACACTGGGCGGCAGCCATGACCTCGTACTGAACGGTCTGGTCCTTGGCAATGGCGCGTTGGTGAAGAACGGCAGCGGCACGCTGACCCTGAACCAGGCCAACAACTACATGGGCACCACCCTCAACGCCGGCACGCTGGTGCTGGGTAACAGCGCCGCCCTGGGCACCGGCCAGCTGACGGTCGCTGGCGTGACCAGCCTCGATACCAGCGCTGCAATGACGTTGGGCAACGCCATCAATCTCGGCGTCAACGCCGGCTCCCGCTTGACCCTGGCCGGCAACCATGACTTGACCCTCAGTGGCGCGCTGATCGGTAACGGCACCCTGGTCAAGCAAGGCACCAGCACCCTCGACCTGACCGGCAACAGCAACTTCTTTGGCGCGTACCAGATCGACGGTGGCCGCCTCAACCTGTTGGGCAGCAATGGCACCAATGCCCCGCAGGTCAGCGTAGGCACGGGCGCCATGCTGGGCGTCGGTGCCGACAGCACCTTGCACGTACTCAGCGGGCAGGGCACCGTCCAGCTCTACAACAACAGCGTCCTGACCCTGCGCAACGGCACCTATTACGGCAGCCTCACCGGGACTGGCAGCCTGAACATCGCCTCCGGCCTCGTGGCGCTGGCCGGCGTCAGCAACATCAATGGCGCTACCACTGTCTCCTCGGGCAGCCTGTACGCTCACGGTGCGCTGACCACGTCTTCGCTGGCCGTCGCCAATGGCGCCACCCTCGGTGGCAAGGGCAGCGTCAACGGCGCCGTGACCATCGCCGATGGTGGCCACGTGCAGCTTTTGCACAGCAACACCCTGACCACCGGCGCCTTGGCCCTCAACAACGGCTCCAACCTCGATGCCTTCCTCGGCGCCGCCGTCGCGGGCGATGCAGGGCTGCTCAAGGTCAACGGTAACCTGGTGCTGGACGGCAAGCTCAACGTCACTGACGTGGGCGGCTTCGGCCTGGGCGTTTACCGCCTGATCGACTACACCGGCAGCCTGACTGACAACGGCCTGGCAATCGGCACGATCCCGGGCGGTCTGGTGGCAGGCGACCTGGAGGTGCAAACCAGCGTCACTAATCAGGTCAACCTGTTGGTCGGCGGCGCGGCGGGCAGCGTGCTGTTCTGGGACGGCACCGGAACAGGCCCCGGCAACGTGGCGGGCGGTAGCGGTACCTGGGGCGGGGCGACCAACAACTGGACCAACGCCAGCGGCAACTTCAACCAGAACTGGAACAACGGCTTCGCGGTGTTCCAGGGCGCGGCGGGCACCGTCACGGTCGAGGGCACCCAGACCGCCACTGGCCTACAGTTCGCCAGCGATGGCTACAGCCTGGTCGCGGGCAACGCGGGCCAGTTGAACCTGATAAACGCCTCCACCGGGTTTGCCGGGGTGCGCGTGGGCAGCGGCCAAACCGCCACGGTGGATGTGAACCTGAGCGGCAGCGCCACCCTGAACAAACTTGAAGCCGGCACCCTGGTGCTCAATGGCAACAACAGCTACAGCGGCGGCACCCAGCTCAGTGGCGGCACCCTGGTCCTGGGCAGCAACACGGCCCTGGGCAGTGGCACCCTGACCACGGCGGATCTGACTACCCTGGACAGCAACCGCGCGATCAGCCTCGGCAATGCCATGGTGCTGAACGGCGGCCTGATCCTCGCGGGCAGCAACGACCTGAGCCTGGCCGGCAACATCAGCGGCGCGGGCGCCCTGGCGAAGAACGGCAACACCCACCTGACCCTGAGCGGTAGCAACAGCTACCAGGGCGGTACGTTGCTCAACGCCGGCAGCCTGACCCTCGGCCACAACGCCGCACTGGGCACTGGCGCGCTGGCCATCCTCGGCAACACCCATCTGGACACCAGTGCCGCGTTGCAAGTGGGCAACGCCATCGCCATCTCGCAACAACTGACCCTCACCGGTAGCCACGACCTGAGCCTGAGCGGCGTGCTCAGCGGCAACGGCGCGCTCATCAAGAACGGCAGCGGCCAGTTGCTGCTCACCGGCAACAGCACCTACACCGGCAACACCGCAGTCAATGCCGGCGGCCTGACCGTCAACGGCACCTTCGCCAGCGCCAACGTCCAGGTCGCCAGCGGCGCCAGCCTCGCGGGCAGCGGCACGCTCACCGGCCAGGTCAGCCTGGCCGATGGCGCCACCCTGAATGTCGCCAGTGCCACTGCACCGCTGACCGTCGGCGGCCTGTCGCTGGCCTCGGCGAGCAACCTGAACTTCGCTCTCGGTGCGCCGGACACGCCGACCACACTGGTGAAAGTCAACGGCAACCTGACCCTGGACGGCATCCTCAACATCAGCAATGCCTCAGGCTTCGGCATCGGTGTGTACCAACTGTTCCGCTACGGCGGCAGCCTGAGCGACAACGGCCTGACCCTGGGCAATCTGCCGGCCAACTTCCTGGCCTCGCAGATGACCTTGCAAACCGCGTTGGCCAACCAGGTCAACCTGGTGGTCGACGAAGGCGACGGCGACCTGCTGTTCTGGAACGGTTCCAAGACCCATGCCGACGGCACTATCTCCGGTGGCGACGGTGTGTGGGGGGCGAACACCAACTGGACCAACTCCACCGGCAAGAACGCCAACGGTTGGAGCGGTGGCCAGTTCGCGGTCTTCGGCGGCCAGAGCGGTACCGTCACCCTCGAGGGCCAGCGCTCCTTCTCGGGTATCCAGTTCCTTAGCGGCGGCTACCAGTTGGTCGGTAATGCGGGCAGCGCTCTGGAGGCGGTCAATGCCGCCGACGGCAGCCTGGCCAGCGTGCGTGTAGCTGGTGACACCTCCGCCCTGATTGCTGCGCGACTGGTCGGTAGCGGCGGTATCAATAAACTCGACGGCGGTACCTTGGTGCTGTCGGGCGCCAACACCTACAGCGGTGGCACCACCGTCAGTGGCGGTGTGCTGATGGGCAACACCGTCAGCCTGCAAGGCGACATCGTCGACAACGCCAGCCTGGTCTTCCAGCAGGACGTCAACGGCACGTTCGGCGGCAACCTGAGCGGCACCGGTTCGGCCTTCAAGCGCGGCGCCGGCACGCTGTTGTTCAACGGCGACCACAGCTTCAGTGGCGACTTCGTGATCCAGGAAGGCGTGCTGCAGGTGGGTGAAACCGCCGCCAGCGCCCCAGCCACCTCGTTTGCCCGCTTTGCCCTGTTCGCCGCGCCGATCGGCAATACGCTGGCTGCCAACGTCGTTGTCGCTGGCGGTGCTGGCCTCACCGGTACCGGTACGGTCAACAGCGTTATCAACCACGGCATCGTGCAGCCTGGCGCGAACGGTAACCTGACGGTCAGCGGCGATTTCACTAACGCCAGCGACGGTGCCCTGAACATCAACCTGACCCCGCTGCCGACGAGCCACCTGGCCGTGGGCGGCACCGCTAAGCTGGCCGGTACGTTGAATGTGTTCGCGGCGGCGCCCTATACCGGTGATACCTCCTACACCCTGCTGACCGCCGACGGCGGCATCAGCGGCAAGTTCGACAGCGACAACATCGCCAGCCTGGGCATTGCCTCGAAACTGGCCTTCATCGACACCTCGCTGCGCTACGGCGCCCATGACGTCACCCTGTCGATGGCACGCAACAATACCGCGTTCGCCGACGTCGCCCTGAGCGACAACCAGCGTGGCGTCGCCGCCGCCCTGGATTCGGCTGCCGCACCGGCCAGCCTGCGCAGTGCCATCACCACCATGGACCGCGCCTCGGCGCAGGCTGCGTTCGACAGCCTGTCCGGTGAGATCCATGCCAGCACCACCAGCGTATTGCTGGAGGATTCGCGTTATGTGCGTAACACGGTCAACGACCGCATGCGCCAGGGCGACTGCGGCAATGGCGACCCGCGCAGCGTGCTGGCCCCCACCAGCGGGCAGCAGAGCAGCAGCGGCTGCCAGGGCCAAGGCGTGGGCTGGATCACTGCCCTGGGCGGCTGGGCCAGCAACGACGGCGGCCAAGGGGTTGCCAGCGTCGACCGCGACCTGTCCGGCTTCATGCTGGGTTTTGACAACAACCTGAGCGATGAATGGCGTGCGGGTATCGCCGCCGGTTACACCAAGACCAGCCTCGATGCGAGCAAGCGCAACGCCGACGCGTCGATCGACAGCTACCACCTGGCGAGCTACCTCAACTACCAACTCGATGCCTTCGCCGCACGCATGGGCGTCGGCTACAGCTGGCACGACATCGACAGCAAGCGTCATGCTGGCGTGGGTGGCAACAGCCAAGAGCTCAAAGCCAAGTACAAGGCCGGCACCGCGCAGGTGTTCGGGGAAGTGGGGTACGCCGTTGAGGCCGCTGGCGTGGCGTTGGAGCCGTTCGCGGGCATCGCCTACGTCAATTACGACAGCGACACCGCGCGGGAGAAAGGCGGGGCAGGGGCGCTGCAGGCCAGTTCAAAACAGGACGCGACCTTCACCACCGTTGGCCTGCGCATGGGTAAGCAGTTCGCCCTGGATAATGGCACCACAGTTACGCCACGCGGCAGCCTCGGCTGGCGGCATGCCTTCGGCGACACCCACCCGGATGCGGACCTGCGCTTCGTCGACGGCGGCGCTGCGTTCAGCACCCAGGGCGTACCCATCGCCAAGGATGCCGCGGTGGTCGAAGCGGGTCTGGATGTGAGTGTCGGAGCAGCGGGCAAGGTGGGTCTGGGTTACTCGGGGCAGTTGTCCAGTGATAACCGGGATCATGCGGTGACCGTGAGCTTCAGTATGGGCTTCTAGAATCTACCACAGACATATCTGTCAATTTTGCGAGCTAAGGCCCTGTTTCTTCAGGGCCTTTTTGTTTTTCTTTGACGTCTAGTTATTTCGTGTCTACTTTTTTATTTGTCACCTAGAGGGCTTGTAAAAAAGAGGCGCCAATGTTTGATCTTCGCGTACGGTCTTTCGTCATGCAGTCAGGTGAGCGTCACTGCTTGGTGATTGATCGAAAGTCCGGCGTTCCCTTGTATGCGCCGAATCTATTTCTTACGACACAGGTTCGTAACGCGAGCCTGTCGGGTAATCCCCCCTGAAATCAGTGCTCGTCAGAAGTAGAATTTTCCCCTAATCGGATCAAGGAAATTTTGCGTGAAGACATCGCGTTTTTCGGATAGCCAGATCATCGCCATCCTCAAGCAGGCCGAAGCCGGCAGCCCAGTCCCTGAGCTGTGCCGTGAGCATGGCATCAGCTCGGCGACCTTCTACAAGTGACGCGCCAAGTTCGGCGGCATGGACGCCTCGTTGATGACTCGGCTGCGCGAGTTGGAAGACGAAAACCGTCGTCTCAAGAAGATGTATGCCGAGGAGCGCCTGAAGGCCGAAATCATTCAGGAGGCCATGGCAAAAAAGTGGTGAAGCCATCTCGGCAGCGAGAGATGGCCCAGCACGCGGTTCGCTCAGGCCGGGTCAGCATTAAACGGGCGTGCTTGGTTTTTGGCATCAGCATTACCTGCTATCGCTACCAACCTGGGCTGTCTTCGGAAAATGCTGAAATAGCCGATCACCTGATCCGGCTTACGCACAATCAGCGCAACTGGGGGTTCGGTCTGTGCTTCCTGTAGCTGCGCAACGTGAAAGGTCACCGCTGGAATCACAAGCGGGTGTACCGGATCTATCGGGAACTGGAGCTGAACCTGCGGATCAAGCCGCGTAAACGCATCGTTCGGAAGAAGCCTGAGCCTCTGGCGGTACCGGAGGCGATCAACCACTGCTGGTCGATGGACTTCATGCACGACCAACTGGCCGACGGTCGCAGCTTGCGCCTGTTCAACCTGATCGACGACTTCAATCGCGAAGCCTTGGCCATGGATATCGACCTGTCACAGCCAGCAGAGCGGGTTGTGCGTGCGCTGGATCAAATGATCGAATGGCGTGGCAAGCCCCAGTCGATTCGCAGTGACAACGGCCCGGAATACATCAGCAGCAAGCTTATGCTGTGGGCAGAGAAGCATGGCATCCGGCTAGAACATATCCAGCCCGGCAATCCGCAACAGAACGCCTATGTCGAACGCTACAACCGTACAGTACGTTACGACTGGCTGGGGCATTACCTGTTCGAGTCCATCGCCGAGGTGCAAGAGCACGCCACGCGATGGATCTGGACATACAATCACGAACGGCCAAATATGGCCCTTGGAGGAATCACCCCCAAACAGAAGTTGGCCCTCGTGGCCTGACGTCTACTTCTAGCGAGTACTAAAAATGGAGGGATTACCGTCGACCTGGCTGAGGAAGGCATTCTTGGAGTCTGAATTTAAATAGCCGAAGGCCGTGACATAACCAGAATAGCTCGAGCTCTGGCTGAGGGTTGCATGGAGTGGTGATAGACGGGTGAAAACTGTCTCCATATGGCGATAGACCTGCGGGTCGTAATCCTGCATGAGACCCAGAGTCTACTGCGACCTCCTTCATCGCCCCGCCCAAGGCCAGCACCGGCCCCATCTCGATGCTGTAAAGCTGTTCTATGCCTTGACCGGTGAATCTCTCCAACTCGGGTTTGAATGTCAGGCTGTCCGGCTGTGGTTGCGAGTGCCCGCTAGCTTTGAGCTCGCCCAGAAAGGTATCCCTGATCTGTGAGAACGCCTGGTTGGTGCTTTGCCACTGCTCACGGGCTCCAACATCACCCTTGACCATAGCTGCCGGATACATGCTCGCTAGTTGCGCAGCCTTGAAGTAGACGGTTAAGTATTGGCGCAATCCATTCAAACCGTTGAGCTCCCGGCGCGCATCAGCATATCGCTCATGTAGCGAGTCTAATTTGCCCACGGCTAATGTCAGGAGTGGCAACATGAAGATCGCCAGAATCAGTGTGAACTTTCTGGCGTAATTGAAGCGATTCATCAGACCAAATGCCAAGCTGACCACGTTGACTCTCCAAGACAGGATGCTGGGGCAAGACGGTGAGGTGCCAAAGCCTTTTTTAATCATGGGCATCCGATGGTCGCCCACTCAACATTGATGACCATCGCCGGGTCTTCAAAAACGGACAACCTGAAGATGCATCGTGTTATGAATGCCCGGCCTTCAATTTGATGCCACAACCTTACAAACCAATTTCTTCGCCATATTCCGGGTACGCTTGTATTGGGCCAAGCGACGGCCATTTTGGTAAACCTCTACCTGACCGCTGCCGCTGGCATACATGACCAGTCCACCACTGAGGTATTCGACATCTAGCCTCGGTGTTGTTGACGTACCCCTTACCAACACGCGCACGGTGGCGCCGCTCTCGATCCAAAACTCGCTGGATCGCGGCTCGATAACCAGCAGAATGCGGGACGGCGTACCGTTGATGAACTGGAGCTCCTGGCTGTCATACATGAGTTGACTCTGATAGAGAACGCTCGAGAACAGAACACATACGTGTCTAACTCAGGTCTTCACGGCTGCGACGACGATAAGCTCCAGACGAATGTGCGCCTAAAACAGACATAGAGAAGCCCTTGCGTGCATCGAAAGTTCACACAAGTGCTATGTAGAAAACTCAATTTCTATTAGGTACCTGCAATGCTTTGGGTATAAGTTCAGGAGGCCAGTTTCTGTTCTTTGCGACGCCTTCCAGACAAAGTGTCAAATCATGCTCAACCCAGCAAACAAACATCCCCCCTCTTTTCAATCGAGGGTGACTAAAAGACTTGCTTACCTCTTGCAATGGCTGAATATGCACTGACGGTTGAAGGTATTTCAATATGGAGAAGAACCCCGCCTCGGTAATCCTTCGCTCTTTTACTTGGTAACGAAATGCTGGCGTCACCTGACCTGACGTGTCATCTGCACTGAAGAGTTGCCTCAATGCAAACTGCTCAATTTCGTCAAGTTTCATTCTTTTCTCCAGCTGGATCAGTTGTTTCCTGAAATATCGTATGCAAAATATTTTTTACGAATTTGGTCATACGTCCCATCAGATTTCATCTCTGCTAAGGCTTTGTTCAGCTCACCCGCCAAAGGATCATTTTTACGTACTGCAATCCCTGCTCCAGTACCGAAGTAATGCTCATCGGTAAAGTTCTGATCCAGCATGTGATAAACCTCACCGTTTGGTGATTTCAACAAACCTTCGTCGATAACAATAGAACCAGCGAGGGACGCATCAAGTCGACCGGCCACCAAATCGAGAAACACTTCGTTCTGGCTGCCATATTTGATGATCTGTGCACCAGCCGGTTCAAATTTTTCCATCGCGTAGCGTTCAAAGTTCGAGGCCCGTTGCACACCAATCCGCTTGCCGGCCAGATCTCCAGGTACAGTATTTATGCCGCTGTCTTTGCGTGTGACAAGCTTGGCGGGTAAGCGATAATAGCTTGTCGTGAAGTCAACGGACTTCAAACGTTCTTCAGTGATTGACACTGAGGAAATAGCTGCATCAATTTTACGGACCTTAAGTGATGGAATCAGGCCGTCAAATTCGATTTCTATCCATTGGCATGTTGCGTTAATTTTTGCGCACAATGCTTGACCAATGTCATAGTCAAAACCGACCAATTTATTGTCGGGGGTTTTGTAAGCAAATGGCGGATAGGCTGCTTCAATGCCAATGCGCAATGTCCTCTCACTAGCTTGAGCTAGACCAGTCATAGCAATCAACGCAGCAAGCCCGATTGTTTTAATGCTATTTTTAAAGCGCATGACATTCTCTCTCTTTCTTGTTTTGTTGGATGATGCTATGCAAGTAGCACCGATGCGGTACGACGATATTGATGTCCATTTACGTAAGTGGGGTAATGACGAAAACTAGTCGTCCATCAGCCCACCGTTAACGACTGCGCAGCGAACACAATCAGTTCAAGTCGAATCTGTTCGGCGTCAAAACCAACTTGCTCTGCTGCTCGCGCAGGCGTTTCGTTGGGTGAAAACCACTGACTCCAAGCCTCATTCATTATGTCGAAGTTAGCTGCCATGTCTTTCATCCAGACTTGAGCGCTCAATATCCGTGAACGGTTGCTTCCTGCCTGCTTCAGAAGTTACACGAGTCGCTCCAGCACTTGATTCGTCTGGCCCCTAATGTGTTCACTGCAATCAGCGGCGACGATGCCGCTGATCCATGCAACTCCATTGTGAATGACGATTCGGCTATCGCAGCGTCTTTAAGTTGAAATCCCTGCACGATACAAACAAGAAAATTCCAGCTTTATTGACAGGCTATCAATGCCTATCGGGCAAGTTACAACGCTTTGGCTAAAGATCATTTCAAGCTATTGGCCAGAAATTTCTGCAGTCTTTCACTTTGCGGCGCGTCGAGAATGGAGGCATCTCCTTCTTCCTCAATTAATCCTTGATGAAGAAATACAATCTTGCTTGAAACCTGACGTGCAAAGGCCATTTCATGCGTAACCATCAACATGGTTCTACCTTCTTCGGCGAGCGACTTTATGACCTTGAGCACCTCTCCGACCAACTCTGGATCAAGCGCTGAAGTCGGCTCATCAAAAAGCAGCACCTCGGGCTCCATCGCCAGCGCTCTCGCAATAGCAACGCGTTGCTGCTGACCACCAGAAAGCGTTGATGGATACTGCTGGGTCGTACGGGATGGAAGACCTACTCTTTCGAGATACCTCTCAGCGCGCTCAACCGCTTCCTGTCGAGATACACCTAATACCTTTTGAGGGCCAAGGCACACATTGTCCAGGACCGTCATATGATTCCACAGATTGAAGTTCTGAAATACCATCGCCAGCCTTGAACGAAGCTTTTGGAGTTCTCTGGCCTTAGGCAGGCTGTGTTTACCAGCAGCACCTCCAATCTCCAAGCAATAATCATCCAACTGGATTTTTCCAGCGTTCGGCTGTTCAAGGAAATTCACACAACGCAGAAGGGTGCTTTTTCCCGAACCGCTAGCACCGATAAGACTAATCACATCACCTTTATCAGCATGTAGTGATACACCACGAAGAACTTGATGTTCTCCATAGTGTTTGCAGAGGCCTGAAATGCTGAGTTTTGGCTCAGCTCCGCGGTTATTGAAAGACTGAGAATTAGTTTCTACTTTCCGGGATGTCGCTTCTGAGGAGATGGACATAAGACACCTTGTTCTCTATCTCTGCGCACATCACGTTCTGCTAGGCGCTGGATAGTGCTGGTTGACGATGAAATGAATTGCTCTGATCCCTGCAGAGCAACTTTCAGTTTTTACCGAGTGGCAGCGGTGATGATCACTTCGATCAATAATGACGGCTCGTCGAAAGCTACCTGACATGTTGCACGAGCGGGACGGCCAGCCGATCCAAGCCATTTGCTCCATTCATCATTCATCGGATCGAAGTCCTGAACAATATTGGCGAGCCAGATCTGCGCCGACAAAATATGATCCTTATCGCTACCGGCTTGGCTCAGGCGCTCGTCGATTTTTGCTAGAACTTCGCGTGTTTGGCCTCGAATGTCCTGAGTACAATCGGTAGCAGTAATACCTGCGAGGTATACGACGCCATTGTGAACGACCGCTCGGCTCAAGCGGGCATTGCTTTCTATACGATTGATTGAAGTCATATAGGTGTGCTCCATGGTTATTTTTCGTTGGCCAACTCGGCGAGTGTGATCGGCTTGAGTGGAGGACGGATTCGGTAATAGCCGACCTCGGAAGGCGAAACCTGCCGGGCATCCGCCAGAATCTGTGTCACGGACAATCCGCACTGCCTGCCTTGGCAGGGACCCATCCCGCATCTGCCAAATGCTTTCGCTTGGTTCGGACCCAGGCATCCCAGCGCTGCGTATTGGCGAACCGCGCCTGCAGTGACCTCCTCGCATCGGCAAATGATGGTGTCATCGGCCGGGAGCTGGAGACTCTGGATAGGTCTATACAGTCGTTCCAGCATCGGACGAATACAGCGGATTTTTTCCCAGGAGCGACGGATTGTTTGCGCTTCTGATTCGGCAGCTTTCGAGGTCAATTTTTCTAGCGATATTGCAATGCCTAGCCCCGCGAGTCGCCCCTGTAAAGCAGCGGCCTCGGCGCCATTCACACCAGCTCCATCACCTGCGATGAAAAAACCGGGAACGCTCAACGCTCCCCACTGATCCTGTTTGGTTACCCAGCAGACTTGGCCCTCATCCCACTGGTGTTCCGCTCCGATGGACAGCGTTGGATGAGTATTAGGAACTACGCCCTGATGCAGCAGCACAAGGTCGCAATCCACCCGGCACTGTGCTCCTTTGTGGGTAAAACTGATGGCCTGCGCTTTGACCTTGCCCTCAATCTGGATGTCGGTCGCACCCTGGTACCAATCGATGCCTGCCCGTCGAATTTGAGCCATCAAAGAGATGCCTTTGAAGAGCTGCTTCCAGGCAGGCAGCGCAGCAGGCAAATAGCGAGCTGCTGCCATCAAGTCGCTGCGAGCGCTCGTATCCACGAGTGCTTTGATTTTCACACCGGCTTTCAAGTATTGAACAGTCAGCAGGTAGAGCAACGGACCTGTACCCGAGAGCACTACAGCTCCATTGGGTACACGCGCTCCGGTTTTCAGAAGAATTTGGCCTGCACCCGCCGTCATGACACCAGGGAGGGTCCAACCGGGAACTGGCATGGGGCGTTCATAAGCGCCACTGCAGAACAAGATGCGCTCTGCAGATATGACACGAGTCACCCCCGCAACACGAAAGTGCACTTCGCGTTCAGCCGTTACAAGCCACACCGAAGCATTCGGAACGTAGTCGATCCCGCTTTTTATGAAGGAGGCTACCGCTACGCTTCCCGCCGCATAGTCCTTGCCTAGCAATTCTTTACGTTTAGGTGAGGCGAGGCTTACCTCCCTATAGATCTGGCCGCCGGGTGTCGCCTGTTCATCCAGAACCAATACCTTCACGCCTTCAGCGTGCAGACGCATTGCGGCCGCGATGCCGGCAGGCCCAGCGCCCAAAACTATTGCCTGCACATGGTCAGTCATGGGTGCCACCTTTGGTCGCTGCTGGAGAATGGGTTGTGACCTTCAAACCCGCATGAGTCCGGACCTGACAGGCCTGTCGCGAAACCCCGTCGATTTCAACCAAGCATTCAAAACAGACACCCATCATGCAGTAGGCCGTACGAGGGGCCCCGCTCACAGCGGTCTTTCGGGTGACATCTACGCCAGCTTCGAGAAGAGCCGCCGCCAAATTCGTGTCGTCCGCGACGCTGATCTGCTTTCCATCGAACTCAATGAGAACCTCGGATGTGCTGGCATCCAGAGATCGAAACAACGGGCTAGTGGCCATTGCTGTTCACCTTATAGTCAGGGTTCTTGAACCGCTGATCGCTGAATACTTGGAGCTCGTCCGGTGCCGGCCCGCCCGCAATCCATGGCGCCACTTCATAGGCATGTACTGCTGCCAGCGTCACACCGCTGTGGCAGGTAAGCGCAAAGACGCCTGGAAAGCTTGGAGACTCTTGGTAAATGGGAAAGCCGTCAGGCGTGAGCACCCTGAGCGCACCCCACGCGCGAACTAGTTGAACGTTGGCGAGCCTCGGAAAACAGGCAACTGCACGTCGGGCAATGTCTGACATCACGTTGGCACTAACGCCGTCATTCAAGCCTGTGGATTCATTGGAATACCCAAGCTGCACGGTTCCTTCGCTGGTCTGACGAACGTAGTTGGTGGGGTAATCCAGAAAATGAGGCAGACGCTCGGTTATCAGGATTTGTCCACGATTTGGAGACAAGCCAAGGGATATGCCGACCTGCTGTGCCAAGGATTGATTACCTAGCCCAGCGGCCAACACAACGCGGTCTCCCTCCCATGTCCGGCCGTTACCCGTCAACCGGTAACCCGACCCAGTGCTCTCGATCTTTTGGACCTCACAACCGGTTTCCAGGCTCACCCCACGTTGTTGAACCGCTGAGGTGAGCGCCCTTAGGAGCAAGAGTGGATTGGTGTGACCATCGTCAGGGCTGTAGCAAGCCCCCACAACATCTGGCCCCACGCCAGGCAGCCGCCGTCGCAGCTCTTCAGGGCCCAGCTCTTCAAATCGATACTTGCCCTCCAGCGCCTCGCGCAACCAGCGCAATTGACCCGCCTCTTCAACCATGTCCTCTTGGGTTAAACAAAGACTGAACCCTCCCGGCTGGCGCAGGTGTACGTCGATTCCTGTCTCGGCCAACAGGTCGTTGGCAAGGCGGGGCCACATTGCTGCAGAACGGAGTGTCAATCGTGCATAGGCGGGCATCCCATAGCCTTTACCCTGTACCCAAACAAGGCCGAAATTCCCTCGTGCCGCTCGAAGGGCAGTATCCCCTTGATCCAACAGCAGAACTTTCTGTCCCCTGTCGGCAAGGCCGTAGGCAGTCGCCAAACCGACCAATCCACCGCCCACAACGATCGTTACACCACTCATAAGTTGCCGCTCCGCTCAGCCTGGAATATTCGCTCTTACTCCAATGGAGTTACGTCGAATTTCAGCCATTTTTCAGAAAGCTTCTTCACCGTGCCGTCGTTGACTGCCGCTGTGATGGCTTCATCAAACTTCGCCTTCAAGGCCGTATCAGACTTTCGCAGCCCAATGCCGATACCAGGACCAAAAACCCCGCCGGAAAATATCGGGCCAGCCATATTCGTGCCTTTCAGCGACGGATCCTGAGTTGCGAGTTTGAGCACGACAGCGTTAGCCAATACCGCATCGATGCGACCACTCATCAAATCCATGTTGTGAGCATCAACGGTCTTGTACTCGCGACCTTCGACGACCTTCGAAAGATATTTTTCAGCGAAGGCAGAAGCGGTAGTCGATCCTTGTACGCCGATTACTTTGCCTTTGAGGTGGGGCGCCATCTGGTTGATGAGAGCCTCAGCCCCTGTCTCGTCTTTATCGAGATTGATGCTTTTAGCGTCGCCAGGCAGCTTGGCGAGGCTGCTGTTATCAAGCACTAGAAAGCCGTTGAGTGGAGCTGCGTACGTGCGACTGAAACCGATTACCTCTTGGCGCTTAGGCGTAATACTCATGCCTGCCATGATTGCGTCGATTTGCCCTCCGTTCAGTGATGGAATCAACCCGTCCCAATCATGCGCAGAGATCTCACACTTAGCCTTCATGCGATCACACAGGTCCCGAGCCAGCTCGATCTCGAAGCCGTCGAGTTGCCCACCTGGTTTAACAAAGTTCCAGGGTGCATACGCGCCTTCTGTGGCAATTCTGATGACTTGGGAATCTTCAGCGTTGGCGAACGATGCGCATACGCTGGAAAACAATACTGCACTCAACATCAAGTTCTTAAATTGCATAGCAAGCTTCCTCAATTCAGATTTGGCAGATTTATGCTGCTAACTTCTTCAACGCCGCATACCCCGTGTAAGCCGGGATTCCATCAGTGTTACTGCACGAGTTACTACAAAATTGAACAGCAGGTATAACGCACCGGCACATACGAAGACTTCGATAGGCCGATAACTTTGCGACACCAACTTTGCTGCAATACCTGTCACCTCCATTAGCGTGACAATCGAAGCAAGTGAGGTAGATTTGATTTGTAGGATTATTTCGTTTCCGTAAGCAGGCAACATTTGGCGCCACGCCTGCGGGAGAATTACACACCGCCAGATTTGATCCTTACGCAAGCCAACGGACAGTGCCGACTCAATTTGTCCGTGCTGGACGGAATTGATGCCTCCCCGAAGGATCTCGCTGGTATAGGCTGCAGTGTTCAAGGCCAGTGCCGCGAGAACGCACCAGTAAGCCTCTCTGAGGTAGGCCCAAGCGAAACTCTCACGTAGCCAGCTGAACTGGCCCAGACCGTAGTAAATAACAAACAACTGAACCAGCAGTGGAGTGCCGCGGAATATGGAAACAAAACCCCGGGCGGGATAATCCAGCCACACTTTTTTTGACAGGCGCATGGCGCAGATAACTGATGCCAGAACTAAGCCGATAGCGCAGGAAAACAGCGATAAACCCAGTGTAAGGGGGACGCCAGCCAGTAGTCGTTTGAAGCACTCAAGCAGAAATGCGAAGTCCATCATGCTCTCCTCATCGGCTTATCAAGCTTGTGCTCAAGCCGCGCAATCAAATGGCTGCTGAATGCGCTGATGACGAAATACAGGGCAGCGGCAGTGCAGTAAAAAAGGAAGGGTTGATGGGTTGCACCTGCGCCTATCTGCGATTGGCGCATCAGCTCTACGAGCCCAACAACGCTGATCAGGGCAGAGTCTTTCAGGACCAGTAGCCAAACGTTGCCAAGGCCTGGTAGAGCAAGCCTCAACGCTTGGGGGGCAATAATCAGTGAGAACAGCTTGAATTTGCTGAGGCCTATTGATCGGCCCGCCTCGATGCTACCGATTGCAACGCTGTTCACTGCACCGCGAAGTACCTCCAGCTGGTAAGCGCCACTGATTACAGAGATAGCCACTACGCCCACGAAAAATCCGGGCAGCCCCACGAATCCTTTGAGTCCTAGGGATTGAGCCAACTGGGTCAGCACCATGCTGCTGCCAAAGTAAAAGAGGTAGATGACTAAGAGGTCAGGTACCCCACGTAGCACAGTGGTGTACACGTCGGCCAGCCATCTCAAGAGGTAAGACCGTGACAGCTTTGCCCAGCAGCCAAGGCAGCCGATGACCGATCCACATAGGAATCCGCAGACCGATATCGCGCACGTCATCAAGGCGGCGAGCAACATATCGGTTGCCCATCCCTGGTCACCGAAGTTCATTATTTCTAAGAAATTCACGGTATTACTCCACAGGCGACAGCGCGCTTATCAGGGTGGCGTTACGGCAGGATGCTTGGTGCTACTGGCGCCAGCGGGGCGCGATTTTTTTCTTGTTCTGTTTAATGTTTTGCAATTTCGCATGCTCCGAGCATAATTCAAAATCAAAAATACCCCCTTCAAGTATGCGCAAATGTTATGAGGTGAATCATGCGTATCAACCACCGCCAAGTTGAGGCATTCCACGCCGTGATGCGAACAGGCAGCATGACTGGGGCCGCAAACCTGATGTCAGTGACACAGCCAGCGGTTACACGTCTGATCAGGGACTTTGAGGAGGCTGTCGGTTTACCGCTATTCCAAAGGCGGGGCAGTCAATTAATCCCTACCCCTCAAGCGCACGCCCTCATTCCCGAGGTAGAGCGATCGTTTATCGGTCTTGATCGGATCGGTCGCCTGGCATCTGGGATCAGAGAACACACGGCGGGCTCGTTAAGGATCGCGGCAATGCCGGCAGTGGCAAACACGCTATTGCCGAGATTTTTGGCGTACTTTCTTCCGGAGCGACCGAACCTCCAGATCAGCATTCTGGGGGTTCCATCGCATCAAGTAGCGGAAATGGTGTCAGCTGGCCAAGTCGATATCGGTTACGCCGAAGGACCGATCAATCCGCACGGCGTCGAAATGCTGTCTGTGGACATGGATGCGGTTGCGGTGATGCCCAGCAACCACCCCATGGCCAAGCTGGAGATCGTGGCACCGAGCGATTTTGAAGGGCAGCGATTTGTCGCGCCTCGGCCAGGGTCAATTTTTTCTTCTGGGGTGCAGATTGCCCTGGCTCAAGTCCCCCGAGTCACTCAGCTGGAAACGAGTTTGTCTTATACCGCTTGTGCACTCGTTGCCCAGGGGCTCGGCGTGAGTATCGTTGATCCACCCACAGCATTTGATTTTGTGGGGAAGGGACTCGAAATGCGCCCCCTCTCGGTGAAAGTGGATACTGGATTCCTTGTCATCCGCTCCAGCAAAAGCTCTCAGCAGGCGTTAACAGAGGAGTTTTCTCATCAGTTCCTGACATTCTACAAAAATGGCTGGATGGACCTGCCCGAACTCTAAAACTCTGCAGGTCTAAACCGTCCCAAAGCCAGTTTTGAAGCCGCCAACTCTTGTCAGTGACTGGAGGGGATTGTGTGCGGCTTCGGTTAGATTTACGCCGCTCGTCTCACTTTGACCTTTCCTGAAGAGCCGCCTGCAAACGGGAAGAGATCCTTCGGATCCTGAGCCCAAGGAACGAGTTCGATGGTGATGCCGAGATTTCGTCGCTCGGCTTGTGTATTGATGTACCGGAGGGTCGAATAGTCCTCCAACGCAAATCCTACAGAATCGAAAAACGTTACCTGATCACGTGATTGCCGACCCTCTTCCGAACCAGCGAGCACACGCCAAAGGTCGACTACCGGGAAGTCAGGTGGCATCTGCTGTAGATCGCCTTCAATCCGTGTTTGCGGCTCATACTCGACAAACACACGTGACTGACGAAGGACATCTGCGTGCAGTTCGGTTTTGCCCGGGCAGTCGCCACCAACGCCGTTTATATGCATAAGAGGTCAGGCGGCCTTTGGTACTTGTACTGGCCAAGATGAAAAAAACCCGCTTCGGCGGGTTTTTTCGTATCGACCAACCTCAGGCGTCTTCTCGGAGAATCAGGGCAGACGTTTGCTGAATCTGGCGGTGAAGGGCATGCGCAGGGCAGGGGTCGCATAAATGCTCCCCAAAAGTGCGGAAGCGATTGCATGAGAGCTTAAAACCCCCAAACCCCAGAAACGAAAAAGCCCTGACTAATCAGGGCTTTAGCGTACAAAAATGGCGGAGGCGATGGGATTCGAACTCATGGACCTGTTACAGTCGACGGTTTTCAAGACCGTTGCCTTAAACCACTCGGCCACACCTCCGTATTGCGTTGCGGGCGCCATAATACCCGAATGAAACACACTGTCAAACTCTCTGCGTCGCTTGTTACAAGGGGTCTGTTATGATCTTTGAGACTGAACGTTTCAAACCTACAGGAGTGTCGCCATGCGCGAACAGGATTACGCAGTTAATAACGGCGTGCAGGCTGAGCAGCTAGAGGTTAGCCGCGTCCTGCGCAACACTTATGGCCTTCTTGCCCTTACTCTCGCATTCAGCGGTGTAATGGCCTATGTCGCTCAGCAGATGCGGGTCGGCTACCCGAATATCTTCGTGGTGCTGATCGGTTTCTATGGTCTTTTCTTCCTGACCAACAAACTTCGTGATTCGGCTTGGGGCCTGGTGTCGGCTTTTGCCCTGACCGGTTTCATGGGCTTTTTGCTGGGCCCTATCCTCAACCGTTACCTGGGCATGCAGGGCGGTGCTGAAGTGGTCAGCTCGGCCTTTGCGATGACCGCGCTGGTGTTCGGTGGCTTGTCGGCCTACGTCCTGATAAGCCGCAAGGACATGAGTTTCCTGGGTGGTTTCATCACCGCGGGCTTCTTCGTGTTGATGGGCGCGGTGCTGGCCAGTTTCTTCTTCCAGATCAGCGGCCTGCAGCTGGCGATCAGCGCAGGTTTCGTGCTGTTTTCTTCGGTCTGCATTCTGTTCCAGACCAGCGCCATCATTCACGGCGGCGAGCGTAACTACATCATGGCGACCATCAGCCTGTATGTATCGATCTACAACCTGTTCGTCAGCCTGTTGCAGTTGTTCGGCATCATGGGTCGTGATGACTGATCGTTGATTGAATGAAAAAACCCGCTTCGGCGGGTTTTTTTCTGCCTGGCGTTTGACCTCAGATGTTCCAGTGCCTAGCCGTTTTGCCCAGGCGCCGGCGCATGTCTTCGACCGTGCCGGCCAATTGCCGGGTCAGTAGGCGGTAGCCGTCCAGGGCAGTGTAGATCGGTTCGCTCAACGTTGGGTCTTGGGGTGCATTGCCGGGTCGATCCAGGCGTTGTGCGGCGCCGGATTTCAGGGCGCGGGCCATGCCAATCAATTGCACGCGGATGTAGCGGTGCTCGCTTTTGAGGGCGGCGCGCATCAGTTCCAACTCTTGCGCGGTGGTCGGCCGGGTGTTGCCCAGGATCTCCAGGGTGCTGACGCACATGCGCAGGCTGCGTTGCAGGGCATCGAGCTGGGTCATGGAAATCTTCACCTCCTTGGACACCGAGGGCATCAGCGAGCGCAGTTGCAGCAGGGCGCTGTTGAGGCGGTTCAGCAGTTTCAGGTGTTCATCGTCGGTGACCGATTGGCCGCTGACGATCCGCCCATACAACGTGGCGCAGTCGCGCAGGGCGCTGGCCAGGTTGTAGCGCCAGGAATACACCGCGTACAGCGGCAGAGCGAAGGAGAAGGCGAGGGCCAGGACGATGCCGATCAGGATGTCTACGGTGCGCCACAAGCCGTCTGTGATGGGGTTGTCACCGTGGCCGGCAACGATGAACACGGTGATCGCCGACAGCAGGGCGGTGTAGCCGCCCTTGCCGATGGCGTGGTACGAGAAAAAGCCGCACACCAGAGACATCTGTAAATAGGTCAGCCACGGCATGCCCAGCCACGCATGCTGGGCCACCAGCAGCAGGCCGACGGCGGCGCCGATCAGCGTGCCATAGGCGCGTTCGGCGGCTTTTTTGCCGATGTTGCCATGGTGCTGCAAGCCGCCGATGACCACCAGCATGGTCACTGAGGCCCATTCGCCGTGGGGCAGGTTGATGCCGCTGGTCAGCAGGATGGTCGCCAGCAGGCCCAGGGAAACCCGTATCGCATGGATCAGCCGCGCATGGCGGTAGCGCCGGTACGGGTCCAGCAGTGGGCGCAGTAAGCGGCGCGCCCAGGCCGGCAGGCGCAAGGTGGGGAAGGCAATCATGGGGCGGGCGCAGGTCCTCGTCGGTGGGGGTCAGAACAGGTAATCGGTGGTCAGGAAACTGGAGTCGCGGTTGCGCAGGATCTCGCTGAGCAAGGCCTTGTTGCCATCCAGGGCTTTGGTCGCCACCAGGGTGCGAATGGAAAACACCCGCAGCGCATCGTGCACCGACAGCGTGCCTTCGGCGGAGTTCTTGCGCCCGTTGAACGGGTAGGTGTCCGGGCCGCGCTGGCATTGAGCGTTGAGGTTGATGCGCCCGACCTGGTTGGCGAAGGTGTCCACCAGTGGCCCAATTTCGCTGGCCTGGTTGCCGAACAGGCTCAGTTGCTGGCCGAAGTCCGACTCCAGCACGTAGTCGATCACGGTGCGCAGGTCGCTGTAGGGCACGATGGGCACCACCGGGCCGAATTGCTCCTCTTGGTATACGCGCATGTCGCGGCTGACCGGGTAGAGCACCGCCGGGTAGAAGAATGAGGCGCGGGTCTGCCCACCGTTTTCGTTGACCACCCGCGCGCCCTTGGCCACGGCATCGGCCACCAACCCTTGCAAATAATCCACCTTGCCCGTCTCGGGCAGGGGCGTCAGGGCCGCGCCGGTTTCCCAGGGCATGCCCGGGGCAAGGCTGGCGAGTTTGCGGTTGAATTTTTCGATGAACTGCTCCACCACCCGCTCATGCACAAACAGGATTTTCAGTGCGGTGCAGCGCTGGCCGTTGAACGACAGCGCCCCGGTCACGGCTTCGTTGACCGCGTTATCCAGGTCCACGTCGGGCAGCACGATGCCGGGGTTTTTCGCGTCCAGGCCCAGGGCCGCGCGCAGGCGATGGGGGCGCGGGTGGAGTTTTTTCAGGTCGCTGGCGGCCTTGTTGGTGCCGATGAACGCAAAGATATCGACCTTGCCGCTGGCCATCAGGGCGCTGACGGTTTCGCGGCCGCTGCCGTAAATCACGTTGATAACCCCGGCCGGGAAGCTGTCGCGAAAGGCCTCCAGCAGCGGGCGGATCAGCAGCACGCCGAGCTTGGCCGGTTTGAACACCACGGTGTTGCCCATGATGAGCGCCGGGATCAGGGTGGTGAAGGTTTCATTGAGCGGGTAATTGTAGGGCCCCATGCACAGCGCCACGCCCAGGGGGACGCGGCGGATCTGGCCAAGGGTGTCTTGTTCCAGCTCGAAGCGGCTCGAACGGCGGTCCAGTTCCTTGAGGGCGTTGATGGTGTCAGTGATGTAGTCGCAGGTGCGGTCGAACTCTTTTTCCGAGTCCTTGAGGTTCTTGCCGATTTCCCACATCAGCAGCTTGACCACCGCCTCGCGCTGCTGGCGCATGCGGGCGAGGAAGGCTTGTACATGGCCGATACGCTCGGCCACGCGCATCGTTGGCCACGCGCCCTGGCCCCGGTCATAGGCGCGCACGGCGGCGTCGAGGGCGGTCAGTGCGGTGGTGGCGTCCAGCAGCGGCGTGCTGCCGAGGATGACTTGCTCGTCACCGTGCTCGCCGGCCAGGTACACCGGGCTGCGGACCTGGGCGAGGGCGCCGGGCCAGGTGTGCAGGGTGCCGTCCACCAGGTACTCGCGCTGCTCGATGGGACCATCGAGGCGGTAGGCGGGCGGGATGTCGGTGGCGCGGGGGAACAGCGAGTCGAGGAAAGCGGCGGTGGTCATGGCATTACCCTGTGTCTGGTGCTGGCGATGAAGGAGAGCGATATCGGTTGGCAGTGGGCAGGGCAGGTCTGGGTATGAGCTGCAAGCCTAGCCGCTTTTGCCGGTCGGGGTACATGACCGGCGTCACCTCGCAGCTTGCATAAACCCCACAAACGGTGAGGTGCAGCGTAAACTGCGCGGCTTTTCAGAGGAGTTGTCATGAGTTACTACCAGCCCGGCATTCTCGCCACCCCCGTACCGCCGCAGGCGCGCCATCTGTTTTTTGTCCTGGAGTCCACCGCGGCGCTGCCAGCGGCACTGGACCGCTTGCTGCCCCTGGTGAACGAGCGTGCGGTGATCGGGCTGGGCGAATCGCTGGTGCGAGCCATGGGCGCCCAGGTCGAGGGGCTGCGCACGTTCCCGGCCATGAGCGGCGTCGGCGTGGACAACCCCTCCACCCAGCATGCCCTGTGGTGCTGGCTGCACGGCGAAGACCGCGGTGAACTGCTGCACCGCAGCCGCGCCGTCGAAGCCGCGCTGGTCCCGGCCCTGCGCTTGGTACAGATGACCGAAGGCTTCCGTCACCTCAATGGGCACGACCTCTCCGGTTACGAAGACGGCACCGAAAACCCCCACGACGAAGCCGCCATTGCCGCCGCGCTGGTGCCTGCGGGCCGCGAGGGCCTGGTGGGCGGCAGCTTCGCCGCGATCCAGCAATGGCAGCATGACCTAGACGGTTTCGCCGCGATGCCGGGCCAGGAGCAGGACCACATCATCGGCCGGCGCAAAAGCGATAACGAAGAACTCGACGACGCGCCCGCATCGGCCCACGTCAAGCGCACCGCCCAGGAAAGCTTCGCGCCCGAGGCCTTTGTAGTACGCCGTTCCATGCCTTGGGTGGAGGGCAACCGCGCTGGCCTGATGTTCCTCGCGTTCGGCTTTTCCCTGGATGCCTTCGAGGTGCAACTGCGGCGCATGAGTGGCCTGGAAGACGGCATCGTCGATGGCCTGTACCGCATGAGCCGGCCGATTACCGGTGGCTACTACTGGTGCCCGCCGCTCCAGGACGGCCGCCTCGACCTGCGCGCCCTGCGCCCGGCCTGACGGCCCCTGTCGCCCGCGTGGCGATAGTTTTTTATCCAGCACCCGGCAACTTTTGCCGCGCCGGGTGCTCTTTAAGATCGCCTCCCTTGTGTGAATCGCGATCGTCATGACAGACCTTTCCCACCCCATCCTGCCCCTGGCCTATGTGCCGTTGTACCGCCAGCTGTACGACGTGCTGCACGCGCGCATTGTGAACGGCGAATACCCCGCAGACACTCAGATGCCCTCGGAAAGCGAGCTGGGGCGGCTCTTTCGCGTCAGCCGCATTACCGTGCGCCAGGCCTTGGCCGAACTGCATCGCCAAGGGCTGATTTTCAAAATTCAGGGCAAGGGCACGTTCGTCGCCCGAGCCTGACCTGACTGAAGGCAGTTGTCAGAGAATTCCCACAGGAGTACAAATGTACTCCATGACCACACTCAGCCCCCGCCGTACCGCCATCCTGACCTTTATCCGCGAGCGCATCGCGAACCAGGGCCAGCCCCCCAGCCCCCCAGCCTTGCCGAGATCGCCGAGGCGTTTGGTTTTGCCTCCCGGAGCGTGGCGCGCAAGCATGTGCTGGCGTTGACCGAGGCCGGGTTTATCGAGGTCAACCCCAACCAGGCGCGGGGTATTCGCGTGCTCGGCCAGGCCCCAGCGGCGCAGATGCTCGACGTGCCGGTCCTGGGCCGCGTGGCGGCGGGCGCGCCCATCGGGGTGGATGCCGAGGTGCACAGCCGCTTGCTGCTGGACCCGGCGCTGTTTTCGCGCCCACCCGACTACCTGCTGCGGGTGCAGGGCGACTCGATGATCGACGACGGCATTCTCGATGGTGACCTGGTGGGCGTGCGCCGTAGCGTCGAGGCCGAGAACGGCCAGATCGTGGTCGCGCGGCTCGACGGTGAGGTGACCATCAAGCGCCTGGAGCGCCGCGCCGGCAGCGTGCGCCTGCTGCCGCGCAACCCGGCGTATGCGCCCATCGTGGTGCGGGCCGACCAGGACCTGGCCATCGAAGGGGTGTTTTGCGGTTTGCTGAGGCAAGGCTGATGGGCGCCGTCGTCGCACTGGACAGCCTGCTCAACGCCGGCCAGGTATGGAAAGGGCGCCCAACAGCGCCCGTGGCCAGCCCCCAGCCCACCGGCCATAGCCTGCTGGACGCGGCCCTGCCCGGTGGCGGCTGGCCACCCGGGGCGCTGACGGAAATCCTCACCGCCGCCCCCGGCATTGGCGAATTACGCTTGCTCTGGCCGACTCTGGCGCGGCTGACGGCCCAGGGCGAACGGGTGGTGCTGGTGGCGCCGCCCCATGTGCCCTATCCGCAGGCGTGGCAGAGCGCCGGGGTAGACCTGGCGCAGTTGGCGCTGGTGCGGGCTGGCGAGCGCGAGGCCCTGTGGGCTGCTGAACAGTGCCTGCGCTCGGGCAGTTGCGCCGCGGTGCTGTGCTGGCCAAACCACGCGGACGACCGCGCCTTGCGCCGTTTGCAGGTGGCGGCCGAAACGGGGCAGACCCTGGCGTTTGCCTACCGTGACCTGACCCACGCCATCAACCCATCGCCTGCGGCCTTGCGCCTGGCCATGGACGCTCACCCGGCGCAGTTGCGCGTCCTCAAGTGCCGTGGCGGCTTGGCCCGCTCGGCGCCGATCGCCTTCGCCCAGGGCTTGTGAGGTTGGCATGCGCTGGGTGTGTATTGTCTTCCCCCAATTGGCCCTGGACGCCGTGCTGCGCCAGCGCCCCGATGCGGACCAGGCGTTGGTGCTGCTCAGCGGTAGCGCCCAGCGCCGGGTCCTGCAAGCGGTCAATGCGCCGGCACGGGCGTTGGGCCTGCGCCCGGGGCAATCGCTGGTGGCGGCCCAGGCCCTTTGCAAGGACTTTGTCTGCGCCGAGCATGACCCGGCGCAAATCGAGCATTGGCAACAGTTTCTCGCGGCCTGGGCCTACCGTTTCAGCTCCCAGGTCAGCCTCGACTACCCGCGCACCTTGCTTCTGGAGATCGAGTCGAGCCTGGGCCTGTTCGGCCCCTGGCCGCAGTTCGAGGCGCGGTTGCGGGCCGAGTTGACGGCCCTGGGCTTTCGTCATCGCTTGGTGGCGGCGCCCAACCCGCTGGCGGCGCGAGTGCTGGCCAATGCCTATGACGGCTTTGCCGTGGCCGATGCCCCGGCGTTGCAGCGCATGCTCGGGCAAATGCCGGTCGAGCGCCTCGGCTGGCCCCAGGACGTGGCCACGGCCCTGTCGCGCATGGGCTTGCGCACCCTGGATCAGGTGCGCGCCTTGCCCCGGCAAAGCCTGGCGCGGCGCTTCGAGGCCCAGGTCCTCAAGCACCTGGACACCCTGCTCGGCGAGCGGCCCCTGGCCCTGGCGTTCTACCAGCCGCCGCAGTACTTCGACCTGCGGATCGAGTTGAACTACGACGTCCTGTCCCATCAGGCCCTGCTGTTTCCCTTGCGCCGCTTGACCGCTGACCTGGCTGCGTTCCTCTGTGGGCGTGACTGCGGCGTGCAGCGTTTTGTCCTGCACCTGGAGCATGCCGGGCGCCCGGACAGCAGCATCCCGGTGGGCCTGCTCAGCGCCGAGCGCGAGCCGGCCATGCTGTTTGAGCTGGCCCGGGGGCGCCTGGAGCAAGTGCAGGTGCAGGCGCCGGTGCGGGGTGTGCGCCTGGTGGCCGAAGACCTGCCGGCCTTTGCCCCCCAGCACCGTGAACTGTTCGACGAGCGCCCGCAGCAATCCTTGCCCTGGGAGCAACTGCGCGAACGCCTGCGCGCGCGGCTGGGGGATGACGCGGTACACGGCTTGGGCCGGGTGGCCGACCACCGCCCAGAACACAGTTGGGTGCCGCGCCCCGTTGTGCCGCCCGGTCCGTGCGCCGCCGGCGTGCGCCGCCCCGGGTGGCTGCTGGCCCAGCCCCAGGCCTTGGCCGATGGCGCGGTGCGAGTGCTGATGGGCCCTGAGCGCATCGAGTCTGGTTGGTGGGACGGGGAGGACGTGCGCCGTGACTATTACCTGGTGCAAACCCGTGACGGCCAACAGGGCTGGGCCTATCGCAGCGTGGGCGTGGGCGAGGGCGGCCCGTTGTGGCTGCAAGGCTGGTTCGCATGACCCCGGACTACGCCGAGTTGCATTGCCTGTCCAATTTCAGTTTCCAGCGCGGCGCCTCCAGTGCCCAACAATTGTTCGAGCGAGCCAAGCGCCTCGGCTACCAGGCCCTGGCCATTACCGACGAATGCACCCTGGCCGGCATCGTGCGCGCCTGGCAGGCGGCCGAGGCGGTGGGCCTGGCGTTGATCGTGGGTAGCGAAATCCGCCTGGAAAACGGCCCGAAACTGGTGCTGCTGGTGGAAAACCTTGCCGGTTATCAAGCCCTGTGCGGGCTGATTACCCAGGCCCGGCGCCGCAGTGAAAAAGGCCACTACCAGGTGCTGCGCGAAGACCTCGAAGGTGGCCTGCCGGGGTTGCTGGCCCTGTGGTTGCCCGATGGCCCCCACGACCACGCCGCCGGCCACTGGTTGCGCGGCGTGTTTGGCGAACGCCTGTGGCTGGCCGTGGAGTTGCATTGCGGCCAGGACGATGCCCGCCACCTCGCCGGCCTGCGCCAATTGGCCGCCAGCCTGGGCCTGCCGCTGGTAGCTTGTGGCGATGTGCACATGCACGTGCGTGGGCGCCGGGCCCTGCAGGACACCATGACCGCTATTCGCCACCATGTGCCGGTGGCCGAGGCCGGCCAACGCCTGTACCCCAACGGCGAGCGCCATCTACGCAGCCTCGACGACCTGCTGCGCCACTACCCCCGCGACCTGCTGCAAGCCTCGGCGGACATTGCCCGGCGCTGCACGTTCGGGCTGGGCCAATTGCGCTACCAGTACCCCCGGGAACTGGTGCCGGCGGGGCACACGCCTGCGTCCTGGCTGCGCCAGTTGACCGAAGACGGCTTGCTTTGGCGCTGGCCAGGGCAGGGCGCCGACGCCAAGGTGCGCGAACTGATCGAAAAAGAACTGGCGTTGATCGAGGCGCTGGGCTACGAGAGCTATTTCCTCACCGTGCACGACATCGTGCGCTTTGCCCGCACGCAAAAAATCCTCTGCCAGGGGCGCGGTTCGGCGGCCAACTCAGCGGTGTGCTACGCCCTGGGCATCACGCAAATCGACCCCAGCCGCATGAACATGCTGTTCGAGCGGTTTTTGTCCCGCGAGCGCAACGAGCCACCGGACATCGACGTCGATTTCGAGCACGAGCGCCGCGAAGAGGTGTTGCAATACGTGTTCCAGCGCTATGGCCGGCGCCGGGCGGCGTTGACGGCGGTGGTCAGTACCTACCACGGCGCCGGTGCGGTGCGCGATGTGGCCAAGGCCCTGGGCCTGCCGCCCGACCAGATCAATGCCCTGGCCGATTGCTGCGGGCGCTGGAGCGACCAGGCGCCGCCCCTCGAGCGCTTGCGCGAGGGCGGTTTTGACCCCGACAGCCCAGTGCTGCGGCGGGTGCTGGGGCTGACCGGGCAACTGATCGGTTTTCCCCGGCACCTGTCCCAGCACCCCGGTGGCTTCGTGATCTCCGAGCAGCCCCTGGACACCCTGGTGCCGGTGGAGAACGCGGCCATGGCCGAACGCACCATCATCCAGTGGGACAAGGACGACCTGGACCGGGTCGGCCTGCTCAAGGTCGATATCCTGGCCCTGGGCATGCTCAGCGCCATTCGCCGCAGTTTCGAGCTGATCTACCGCTTGCGCGGCCTGGAACTGAGCCTGGCGAGCATCCCCGCCGAAGACCCGCAGACCTACGCCATGATTAGCCGCGCCGACACCATTGGCGTGTTCCAGATCGAGTCCCGGGCGCAAATGTCCATGCTGCCGCGCCTACGTCCGAAAACCTTTTACGACCTGGTGATCGAAGTGGCCATCGTGCGGCCCGGGCCGATCCAGGGCGGCATGGTCCACCCGTACCTGCGCCGGCGTAACGGCGAGGAGGCCGCCACCTACCCATCCCCTGCGCTGGAGTCAGTGCTCAAGCGCACCCTGGGGGTGCCGCTGTTTCAGGAGCAGGTGATGCAGATTGCGATTGTCGCCGCCGACTACAGCCCCGGTGAGGCCGATGAGCTGCGCCGCTCCATGGCTGCGTGGAAGCGCCACGGCGGTTTGCAGCACCACCAAGTGCGCCTGCGTGAGGGCATGCTGAACAACGGTTACAGCGAAACCTTCGCGGCGCAGATCTTCGAGCAAATCAAGGGCTTTGGCAGCTATGGCTTTCCCGAATCCCATGCGGCCAGTTTTGCCCTGCTGACCTACGCCAGTTGCTGGCTCAAATGCCACGAACCGGCGGCGTTCGCCTGTGCGCTGATAAACAGTTGGCCGATGGGGTTCTACAGCCCCGACCAGATTCTCCAGGATGCCCGCCGCCATGGCTTGCAGGTGCGCCCGGTGGACGTGGGTGCCAGCAGTTGGGATTGCAGCCTGGAGCCCATGGCCGGTGCGCAACCGGCGATTCGCCTGGGCCTGCGCATGATTAAGGGCTTTGCCCAGGAAGACGCCGTGCGCCTTGAAGCGGCGCGCCGAGGGGCGCTTTTTCGCGATATCGCCGACCTGGCCGAGCGCGCACAACTGGACGCCCGCGCCCAGGCACTGCTGGCCGATGCCGGCGCCTTGCGCGGTTTAGCCGGCGACCGCCACCGCGCCCGTTGGGCGGTGGCCGGGGTGCAGACGCAACTGGGCCTGTTCGCCGGCTTGGCGGAGCAGGCCGAACCGGAGGTGCGCCTGCCCAGCCCCAGCGTTGGCGAAGACGTGCAAGCCGACTATTTAACCCTGGGCACCACCCTGGGGCCCCATCCGCTGGCGCTGTTGCGCGAGTCCTTGAACGCCTTGCGCTGCCGCAGTTCCAAAGCCTTGCTGGCGGTCGAGAATGGGCGGGCGGTGCGTGTCGCCGGGCTGGTCACCGGGCGCCAACGCCCCGGCACTGCCAGCGGCGTGACGTTTGTCACCCTGGAAGACGAGTTCGGCAACCTCAATGTGGTGGTCTGGCGCGACTTGGCCGAACGCCAGCGGCGGGTGCTGGTGGGGGCGCAACTGCTCAAGGTCGAGGGCACCCTGGAGACCAAGGACGGCGTGGTCCACATCATCGCCGGGCGCCTCACGGACCTGAGCGCGATGCTTGAAGGTATCGCCGTGCGCAGCCGGGATTTCCGTTGATAGGCAGGCTTTTCTGGGCGTTTTTTTTGTAGGTTTTGAGAAGTGCGAATGATTTTTTTTCTGTGCGCACGGGTGGTATCTCGTCATAATCGCCCGCGGTTTCGTCCAGGACGTCACCCTTTATTGGTTTTTCAGGAGAAGTGCACAGTGAGAATGATCTCGCGGTTTTTGTTGTCTGGTCTTGCCGTCGCGGCCTTGGGCACCTTGGGTGGCTGCGCCACCGAAAGCTCCCGCGCGCTGACGGTGACCAAGGTCGAAAGCGCCAGCCGGGTGTATTCCGGCGTGCGTGTACCGATGGCCGTTGGTAAGTTCGATAACCGCTCCAGCTACATGCGCGGGATTTTTTCCGATGGCGTGGACCGGCTCGGTGGCCAGGCCAAGACCATCCTGATTACCCATCTGCAGCAGACCAACCGCTTCAATGTGCTGGACCGCGACAACCTCGGCGAAATCCAGCAGGAAGCCCAGTTCAAGGGCCAGGCCCAACGCCTCAAGGGCGCGGATTTCGTGGTCACAGGCGACGTCACCGAGTTCGGCCGCAAGGAAGTGGGCGACCGCCAGTTGTTCGGCATCCTCGGGCGCGGCAAGACCCAAGTGGCCTACGCCAAGGTCAACCTGAACATCGTCAACATCAGCACCTCGGAAGTGGTGTATTCGACCCAGGGCGCGGGCGAGTACGAACTGTCCAACCGCGAAATCATCGGCTTTGGCGGCACCGCCAGCTATGACTCCACCCTCAATGGCAAGGTGCTCGACCTGGCCATGCGCGAGGCGATCAATCGCTTGGTCGAAGGCATCGATGCCGGCGCCTGGAAACCTTCGAACTGATACGTGGCGAACACAGGGAGTTTCATCGCAATGGGCTTTATCAAGACTTCACGGGCGCTGCCGGCCTGCGCGCTGGCCGCTGCCCTGCTGCTGAGCGGCTGTGCCAGCGCCCCGAAAACCCTCTACCAATGGGAAGGCTACCAACCCCAGGTGTACGAGTACTTCAAGGGCGAAGAGCCTGCCCAGGCCCAGGCCGAAGCCCTGGAGCGCGACTTGCAGAAAATCGCCTCCACCGGCAACAAGGCACCGCCGGGTTACCACGCCCACCTGGGCATGCTGTACCTGAGCATGGGCAAGGATGACCAGATGGTGCAGCAGCTGCGCACCGAAAAAGCCTTGTTCCCCGAATCGGGGCCGTACATGGACTTTTTGCTCAAGAACGCCAAGACCGGAGACGCCAAATGAGCCTGCGCATGGTTAAAACCCTGGTGGGCTTGTGTGCCCTGGCCTTGCTGGGCGGCTGCGCGACGCCCAAGACGGTGGATTACTCGGCGTTCAAGCAGAGCCGCCCCAAGACTATCCTGGTGCTGCCGCCACTCAATGAGTCGCCGGATGTCAAAGCCACCTACAGCCTGCTGTCCCAGGTCACGTACCCGCTGGCCGAGGCCGGCTACTACGTGATGCCGATCGCCCTGGTGGACGAGACCTTCAAGCAAAACGGCCTCAACACCCCAGGCGATATCCACCAGGTGTCGCCGGCCAAGCTGCAAGAGATCTTTGGCGCGGACGCGGCGCTGTACATCACGGTCAAGGAATACGGCACCAGCTACATGCTGATTACCAGCGAAACCGCCGTGACTGCCAGCGCTCGCCTGGTGGACCTGCGCACCGGCGCCGCGCTGTGGACCGGCACTGCCCGGGCTTCGAGCGAGGAGGGCAACAACGCCAACGCCGGTGGGTTGGTGGGCATGTTGATTACCGCTGCGGTCAAGCAGGTCATCAACAGCTCCACTGACGCTGGGCACCCGATTGCCGGCGTCGCCAGCCAGCGCCTGCTCTCGGCCGGGCAACCTGCCGGCCTGCTGTACGGCCCGCGTTCGCCCAAGTACGGCAGCGATTGACCCCGTATGTAGCAAATGGGCTTGCCCGCGCTGCGCTGCGTAGCAGCCCTCCAGCAGTGTGGCGCCTGGCGGATTTTTACGGCCGCTGCGCACCCGAGCGCGGGCAAGCCCGCTTGCTACAGGGTTAAAAGGGCCGCTGGTCTGATGGGAGGTCGACAGAAGGTCATCGCCGAGGCCATGCTGTTGACTGGCCAGCACGATGCCCTGTGCTGGCTTCCGATCACTAGACGGAGGTGTTCCATGCCGGTGAAACATGACCTGTGCCAGGACTTGAACCGCTCGCACGACGAGATTCAAGGACGTCGGGCGCAAGATCCGCATCTTGATGCACTGATCGACAAGTACGCCAACCTCGATAAACAAGTGCTCCAGGCCGAGGCTGAGGCCCGCAGCGATGAAGAGCTGAAGAAGCTCAAGGAGAAGCGAGTGAACCTCAAGGATGAAATTTCCCAGCGCCTGGTCGCACCTTCCTGAATTCGTTCCACCCAGGGCGGGGCCAAATGGCCCCGCCTGCTGTTTCTACCCTGCCAATGCACGCTGTGCCACGTCCCGCAAGGCCAGCATCGAGGCCGCCGATTCCCGTTCGATCCGCCGCTTGAGCAAGAGCCGGTTGGCCAGGCGCATCCACCTGCTACTGAAGCGATATTCCAGGGTGCGGATAAACCGCGTGCCCAGGCTCGCGGTGGGCTGGCACTCGTAAGTCAGGCGCAGGTGCAGGCCTTCGCCGTGGGCGTGGGCTACCCAGCGGTGGCCGGGCAAGTATTCGTGTACCTCCCAGCTCAGGTGCCCGGCGCGCCCGCCGGCGTGGATGTCTTCCTCGAAATGTGCGCCGACCGCCAGCGGCCCGGGTGGCGCCTCGACCCGCAGGGATGAGGGGTGCCACTGCGGCCATTGGCTGACGCTGCTGGCATAGGCCAGCACGGCTTGGGGTGGGTGCGGGATGTCGACCTGATGCTGGAGGCAGGTCATGGTGCTGCTTGGCGAGTGGGTGTCATCCGGCTCCCAGTGTAGGGTGCCGAACAGGTAGTCCATCAGGGGCAAAACGATATTGAAGTTGCGCCCCTGCATCAGCTCGCGGCGGTGATGCAGTGCGTGCAGTTGGCGCATTTGGCGAATCCACGGCAGGCGCGCCAGCCTGTGTTCGGGCGGCAGGTGCTCGCAGGCGTGGAACACTTCATAACTGAGGTAGCCCAGAATCATCCCCGCGCCAAACAGCCCGGCCACGTTGGCGTCCCAGTACTGCAACAGCCACCACGCTGGTAGGGTTATCAGCAGGCTGTGGGCGACGATCAGCCAGGCCGGGAACAGAATCACCCGCCAGTCCCGGGGGCTGTCGTAGGTCATGTGGCCGGGGCTGAAAAAACTGTGGTGATCGCCCGTGTGACGGGCGTAGAACAGCCGCGCCCAGCCCCGTTTATGGTGGCCCAGGTAGCGGTGCACCAGGTAAATGCCCAGGTTGAACAACAGCAAGGTGGCGGGCAGCGCCAGCCATTGCAGGACGCTGACCTGCTCCAGAGTGTTGGCAAAAAAAACAATGGCCAGCAACCCGAATGCCAGCACGAAACCACCGTGCAACCAGGGGTTGTAGCGCGGGTGGACGCCAGCACGATAGCGCTGGCGAAAGGCTTGGGTGGTGGGGTTCACGGTACGCTCCGCAGGTGGGCACAGTGACAGCAGCCTAGCCCCGGTTCGCCTCCTCGGCCAATGGCGGGGCCAGGGTTGCCACAAGCGGACACCTCAGATCATCGGGTCCCAGCGCTGTGACCAGTCGTTGTCGGCCCGCACCAGTGCCCGCAGCAGCTCGAACGCCTGTTGCAGGGTGGCCGAGTCGCGGTCGCGCGAGTACACCAGGTAGGTCGGGTAGCTGAATTCCGGAGCCTTGGGCACGCGCTCCATCACGCCGCTGTCGAGGTAGCTTTGCACCACGCGGGTACGGAAGTAGCCGCTGCCGCCGTTTTCCAGGAGGTACTGCAGAGCCAGCGGGCCGAGGTTGAAACTCAGCGCGGCGCGGGCCCGTTCCGGCAGCGCGGCGTCATGCTGGCGGCGAAAATCCTCGCCCCAATCGACGTACACATAGGGTTCGGGCCGGGAGACCAGGCGCACCAGGATCAGCTTTTCCTCCAACAACTGCTCCACCTGCAAACGCGGCCAGTACTGCGGCTGGTAAACCAGCGCGGCGTCCAGCACCCCCAGCTCCAATTGGCGCAGCAGGTGCTCGCCGTCGCGGATTTCCGTGCGCAAGGCGTGGCCGGGGATGTGCTCGCGCAGCGCCCGGGCCCAATTGAGCATCAGCGGGTTGCACAGGCTCACCTCGCCACCGATGTGCAGCACGTTGCGATAGCCGTCAGGTAGCGGCAGGTCACGGCGGGCCGCTTCCCAGGTCTGCACCAGTTGATTGGCGTAGACCACGAACGCTTCGCCGTCGGCGGTCAGGCGCGCACCGGCGCGGTTGCGCACGAAAAGAGTGCTGGCCAATTGGCTTTCGAGTTTCTGCACCCGAGCGGTGATGGCGGTCTGGGTGACGTGGAGCTTTTCGGCGGCGGCCGCGAGGCTGCCACTGCGGACAATCTCCAGAAAAGTGCGGGCGAGGTCGATGTCCATGGGGTTTCAGGTCGGCAAGGGGGCGGCCATTGTAGGCCAAGGCGCCGGGCAGGCCCAGAAACACGAATCCCGCCACAAGGGCGGGATTCGCTGTTGGCCGGCCAGGGAATCAGGCTGGGAACAGTTCGCTCAGTTTCATCGCCAGCATCATGTCGCCTTCAGCGCGCAGCTTGCCGCCCATGAAGGCCTGCATGCCGTCGGTTTCGCCGCTGACGATGCCTTGCAGGGTTTCGCTGTCCATCACCAGGGTCACCTGAGCGTCAGGGTTGACGCCTTCTTGCAGCTCGCAAGTGCTGTCCTTGACGACCAGGGAGAAGTTCTTTTCTTCATCGATACGGAAACCGAACACCAAGTCCAGGCCCGCAGCGGCGGATGGGTTGAACTTGGCTTTCATTGCTTGTACGGCGTCAGCTACGGAGGTCATGGTTCGATCCTTTTAGGGTTGATTGCAACAAGGGTCACAGTAAGCCGGCACTCACCGAAAGGTGATGAGTTCCGGGGCCTTCAACAGTTGCAGGTGGGTCTGACTGTTGAAGGAAGCCAGGGCAACCTCGCGACCGCGAAACTTCAAGTGGTTGAGCGAGGTGTTGACGATTTGCCAGTTCAGTTCAAAGGCCTGCGCGGCAGGCACTTGGATAATCAGGTGGAGCAGGGCCGTGATGGTGCCGCCGGAAGTGAACACGGCGATTTTCTGGGTGTCGTCGGCCTGCTCCAGGATACGTTGCAACCCGCCCTGGACCCGCCCGACAAACCCCAGCCAACTTTCCAGGCCCGGGGTGTCGTAGGTGCCGCTGAGCCAGCGGCTGATGATAAGGGCAAAGATGCGCTGGAACTCGCCACGGTTTTGCACGGCGTTGCGCAGGATATGCAGGGCTTCGGGCTCATCGGGCAATAGGCCGGGCAGCAGGGCACGGAGGATGGCGTCGGCGTCGAATTCGTTGAAGGCCGGGTCTATTTCCAGCGGCGGTATCGGCATGCCGGCTGCACTGAATTGCTCCAGTGCCGAACGGGCGGTGTGCTGTTGGCGCAACAGGTCGCCGGACAGGCAGCGATCGAAGCTCAAGCCCAGTTGCGCCAGGTGGCTGCCCAGCACTTCTGCCTGGCGAATACCGGTCGGCGACAGCACGTCGTAGTCGTCTGCACCGAAGGAGGCCTGGCCATGTCGAATCAGGTAAATGCTGCCCACGTCCGCGTCGTCCCGGTACGTTGTAAGTGGGGCGAGGTTATGGGGATGGCGAAGAGCTGTCAATGAAAAAACATACGCTTGTTTGAAATGCCCGTTGGAGACTGGCTGCCCCGCGTTTCGCGGCTGGCCGTCGACCGGTCGCGTGGGTATGCTGGGGCCTTGCGCGGCAGAGTGCGTCGCGCCGCACCGCTTATATAAGGAGCATCCGTGGATTTTCTTGCCGAATATGCAAGTTTTTTGGCTAAAACCGTGACCCTGGTGATCGCAATTCTGGTGGTCCTGGCCAGTTTCGCCGCCCTGCGCAGCAAGGGCCGGCGCAAGGCGTCCGGGCAGTTGCAAGTGAGCAAGCTCAACGACTTCTACAAGGACCTGCGCGAACGCCTGGAGCAGACGCTGCTGGGCAAAGAGCAACTTAAGGCGCTGCGCAAGTCCCAGGGCAAGGCCGAGAAAAAGCAGAAGAAACAGCCCGATACCAAGCCGCGGGTGTTCGTCCTGGATTTCGACGGTGACATCAAGGCGTCCGCCACCGACAGCCTGCGCCACGAAATCACCGCGCTGTTGACCCTGGCCACGCCCAAGGACGAAGTGGTGCTGCGCTTGGAAAGCGGCGGCGGCATGGTTCATAGCTATGGCCTGGCTTCTTCGCAGTTGGCGCGCATCCGCGAGGCGGGTATTCCACTGACCGTGTGTATCGACAAGGTCGCGGCCAGTGGCGGCTATATGATGGCCTGCATCGGCCAGAAGATTATCAGTGCGCCCTTTGCCATCCTTGGCTCCATCGGCGTGGTGGCGCAGTTGCCCAACGTCAATCGTCTGCTGAAAAAACACGACATCGACTTTGAAGTGCTCACGGCGGGTGAATACAAGCGCACGCTGACGGTGTTCGGCGAAAACACCGAAAAGGGTCGGGAAAAATTCCAGGAAGACCTGGATATCACCCATCAACTGTTCAAGAACTTCGTTTCGCGCTACCGCCCGCAACTGGCCATCGATGAAGTGGCCACCGGCGAAGTCTGGCTGGGCGTCGCGGCCCTCGACAAGCAACTGGTGGACGAGTTGAAAACCAGTGACGAATACCTGGCGCAACGGGCGAAAACCTGCGAGCTGTTCCACCTGCATTACGCCGAGCGTAAAAGCCTGCAGGAACGCATTGGCATGGCAGCCAGCGGCTCGGTGGACCGCGTGCTCCTGAGCTGGTGGAGCCGGTTGACCCAGCAGCGTTTCTGGTAAACGCCGGGTGTAAAAAAGCCCTGGGTCGCGGTGGCGGTCCAGGGCTTTTTTGTGGGCGCAGGCTTAGCGGCGACGGAACAGCGGCAGCGGTTCGTCGGTGGCGGCCTGGTAGGTCACCGAGAAGTCCTTGAGGCTTTCAAGGGCTTCGTAGGGGTCTTTGTCGGCGCGCAGGGCGTAGGCATCGAAACCGCAACGGTGCAGGTAGAACAGTTGGTCACGCAACACGTCGCCAATGGCCCGCAACTCGCCTTTATAGCCGTAGCGGTCACGCAACAGACGGGCGTTGGAGTAGTTGCGGCCATCGGTGAAGGCGGGGAAGTTCAGGGCAATGACCTGGAAATGGCCCACGTCCTCGCCGATTTCCTCGGCTTCCTCGTCGGCGTCCAGCCACACGCCCAGGCCGCCATCGCGGGCCTTGAGGGCGTGGCCGTGCTCACGCCACAGGGCCAGCGGCACGATCAGGTCGTCGCAGTTGGAGATGCCGTCGAAGCTCGCGTCCTTGGGCAGCAAGTGCCAGGTTTCGTCGACGACTTCGTTGTTCTTAATGATTCGCTGCATAGACGCGCTCCTTGAAGAGGTCAATGCCGATACGTTGATAGGTGTCGATGAAGCGTTCGTCTTCGGTACGTTGTTCCACGTAGACGTCGATCAGCTTGGAAATCACGTCGGGCATCGCATCCTGAGCAAAAGACGGGCCGAGGATCTTGCCCAGGCTGGCGTCACGGCTGGCACTGCCACCCAGGGACACCTGGTAGAACTCTTCGCCTTTCTTATCCACGCCGAGAATGCCGATATGGCCGACATGGTGGTGGCCGCAGGCATTCATGCAGCCGGAGATGTTCAAGTCCAACTCGCCGATGTCGAACAGGTAGTCCAGGTCATCGAAACGGCGCTGGATGGATTCGGCGATGGGGATCGACTTGGCGTTGGCCAGGGAGCAGAAGTCGCCACCCGGGCAGCAGATGATGTCGGTCAGCAGGCCGATGTTCGGCGTGGCGAAGCCCTGCTCGCGCAGTTCGGTCCACAGGCTGAACAATTGGTTCTGCTCGACGTCCGCCAGAATGATGTTCTGTTCGTGGGAAGTGCGCAGTTGGCCGAAGCTGTAGCGCTCGGCCAGATCGGCGATGCCGTCCAGTTGCTTGTCGGTGACGTCGCCCGGCGCCACACCGGTTGGCTTGAGCGACAGGGTTACGGCCACATAGCCCGGTTTTTTGTGGGCCAGGGTGTTGCGTACGCGCCAACGGGCAAAACCTGGGTGCTGTTTGTCCAATTCGGCCAGTTCGCCGCCGTGGTCAGCCAGGGCCTTGTACTGCGGGTCAACGAAGTGGCGGGCAACACGGTGCACTTCGGCGTCGGTCAAGGTGGTCTGGCCACCGCGCAGGTGTTCCATCTCGGCGTCGACTTTCTGGGCGAAGACTTCAGGTGTCAGGGCCTTGACCAGAATCTTGATGCGCGCCTTGTACTTGTTGTCGCGACGCCCGTAGCGGTTGTAGACCCGTAGGATGGCGTCGAGGTAGCTGAGCAGGTCTTGCCAGGGCAGGAACTCATTGATGAACGCGCCGACGACCGGGGTACGGCCCAGGCCGCCGCCGACCAGTACGCGAAAACCCAGTTCGCCCGCAGCGTTGTGCACCGGCTCCAGGCCAATGTCATGCACTTCGATGGCGGCGCGGTCCGAGGTCGAGCCGTTGATGGCGATCTTGAACTTGCGCGGCAGGTAGGCGAACTCGGGGTGGAAGGTCGTCCACTGACGCACGATCTCGCACCAGGGGCGCGGGTCCACCAGCTCATCGGCGGCCACGCCGGCGAACTGATCGGTGGTGACGTTGCGCAGGCAGTTGCCGCTGGTCTGGATAGCGTGCATTTGCACGGTGGCCAGTTCGGCGAGGATGTCGGGGATGTCTTCCAGGGCAGGCCAGTTGAACTGCACGTTCTGCCGGGTACTGATGTGGGCGTAGCCCTTGTCGTAGTCGCGAGCGATCTTGGCCATCATCCGCGTCTGGCGCGAAGTCAGTTGGCCGTAAGGCACCGCTACCCGCAGCATCGGGGCGAAACGCTGAATGTAGAGGCCATTCTGTAAACGCAGGGGGCGGAATTCTTCTTCGCTCAGCTCGCCTGCCAGATAGCGTCGGGTCTGATCCCGGAACTGCTTGACGCGGTCCTCGATGATCCGCTGATCGTACTCGTCGTATACGTACATATAAGTCCTGTTCTCAGGCTGCTTAGCTACAGCACATCTGCGCGCACGGCCGCGCACTCCCAACGGAGCCGGCGCAAGATAACAGTTCATGGTTATGCGTAAAAGTGATGTTTTAGTATATGTAAAGAACCAAATCGCCTAATGAGACTGATTATTGCCATACCCGTATTTGTGGTGGGGGCAATCGTCGGCTTAACTGTGGTGGCGTGTTAATGCACTCACCGATAAAACCGACAAGAGGCGATGCAATGAGCAACCCTACCAAGGCCAGGAAAAGCGATAGCAGTGTCGATGCATGGGCCATTCTCTTCCTGATAATCCTGGTGGTTTCGACCGCGATTTTTTGGGTCAGCCACCAGTAACTCCCTATCTACGGGCCCTTTCCCGACGATTGTCGGACAAAAACGGCAATTATTGTGCAAGTGGTTGGCTATTGGCTTGCTATCATGCACGGCTAATTTCCGGGGCTCGCATCACCATGTCCAAGTTATATTGCGTTGTGCTGCTGGCGCTGGGCGCCTGGATGCCCTGTGCGCAGGCGGCTTCCGTGCTGTTCCTCAATCCGGGGACGAGCAAGGAGATTTTCTGGGTCAGTTACTCGCAATTCATGCAGGCGGCCGCCAAGGATCTGGGCATGGACCTCAAGATCCTCTACTCCGAGCGCCAACCCCAACTCAACCTGCAGCAGGCCCGCGAGGCGCTGCAAGGCCCGGACCGTCCGGATTACCTGGTGTTCGTCAATGAACAGTATGTGGCCCCGGAAATCCTGCGCCTGTCCCAGGGCAGCGGGGTGAAGCTGTTTATCGTCAATAACTCGCTGACCGCCGACCAGACACGCTTGCTGGGCGACCTGGAGAGCAAATACCCCGATTGGCTCGGTAGCCTGGTGTCCAACGACGAGGAGGGCGGTTACCTGATGCTCAAGGAGCTGATCCGCAAACATCCCCGCGTCGCCAAGGGCCAGACCATCGAGTTGCTGGCGTTTTCCGGGTTGAAGATCACCCCGTCGGCGCAATTGCGTGAGAAGGGCATGATGCGGGCCCTGGCCGAGCACCCTGAGGTGCGTTTGCGCCAGTTGGTGTATGGCGCCTGGACTCATGAGCGCGCCTATGAGCAGGCGCGGATGTTGTTCAAGCGCTATCCGGGGGTTTCGCTGGTGTGGTCGGCCAATGATGAGATGGCCTTCGGTGCGATGCAGGCGTACGCCGAGACGGGCGGCAAGCCCGGGCAGGGCGCGCTGTTCAGTGCGGTCAATACGTCACCGCCCGCGTTACAGGCGTTGCTGGATGGGCGCCTGAGTGTGTTGGTGGGCGGGCACTTCAGCCTCGGTGGCTGGGCCCTGGTGCAGTTGTATGACTATGACCAGGGGGTGGATTTTCGCCGCTACGGGGGCCGCGATCGCCAGGCGCGGTTGTTGCAATTGATTAGTCGCCCACTGGCGCAACGTTTGTTGGCGCTGGGCAGCAGCCCCCAATACGGCGTGGATTTCCGCAGTTTCTCCGCGAAGGGGCGGCCGCTGTCCTATCGCTACCCGTTCAGCCTGCAAACCCTGATGCACTGAACCGAATCAAAGCCCGGCCAGGTGCAGCACCAGTTTGACAATGCCGAACAGGGTCAGGGCGAACACGGCGGTAAAGAGAATGCCCAGCACCACGAAGTGGCTGGGTTTGCCATGGGTGAAGTCCCGCGTGCGGTTTTTGCCGCTTTGTACGCCGAACGCCGCCGCCATGACGCTGTGCAGCATCTGCCAGAAACTGGGCGGCTTATTGTCGATGGGGTCGTCCATACATCCCTCGTCTGTCGGGTGGGTGCCCCCAAGCATAGACCAGCCCTGCGTGGCGGCTTCAGGCCGGCCACTGGTCGGCGACGAGGAACAGGCGTTCGGCTTCTTCCCACTGGTTTGTCGCGGTCTCGCTCAGGCGCACCAGCAGTTGCGCGGGTGCCTGTGGGGCCAGTTCAAGCAGCCATGCGTGGAGTTGCTCGCTGTCCCAGACCTCTTCGGCACTGTAGTGGGCGGGCGCCAGCCAGGCGTGGCGGGGCAGGGGTTGCCAGCGGCCGGGAGGGCTCTGGCGCGCGAATGCGGGCCAGTCGCGTTGGTGCAGCCAGCGGCCTTGTAGATGCAGGGGATGGGCGCCGCTGGGGGGCTGAGCGACGCCGGGCCACGGATACAAGAGATAACCGCCCAGCCACAGATGCGCAGTGAGAGGCTGGATGTCCAGGGCCGCCAGCACCTCGCGGCTTTCTGCCCGCGATGAGATGGGCAGTTGGTGCTGACACAGGTGCGCCAGTTTGCGGTCCAGTCGGTCGTGGCAGCCCGGCCCCAGCCATTGCGCGGCATCCTGGCCGTCGCCCTGTTGTGGGCCCAGATACAGCTTGATCGCCAGCTCCAGGTGATGCACGCCGTCGCGGTCGCGCAGCAGCATGTCCAGCTCGCCCAAGGTGTGGCCTTCGCGGCGGATCGGTAGGTTGGCGGCGATCAGTTCAATGCCGGGCGCCTGCTGCACCGCAAATTGCCAGAGCCGTTCGTAGTACACCCCCAGGCGTCGCGTAGGGTGCAGGTCGAGCCAATGCAGCAACGCCGCTGGCTCTGCATCGAGGCTGTGCAGCCAATCGGCCAATTGGCCGGGTGTGTGCACCCAGTCGCTGCCCGCCAGGGGATGGCGTTGGGGCCATGGGGTTTGCGCCAGCATCGGCGGTGCGAGGATGACCCAGGCCAGGTCGCGGACCCGGGGGTGGCGCAACTGTCGGGGGAGGTTGAGCAAGTCGGGAAACAGGATCATTGTGCGAGCATAGTCTTTTATGCCGGGGAAAGAGTTTTGTCTGCGGCGCGCTTTCGCCCATAATCCCTTCTTTTTGCTGCCCCGAACCCTGCAGGAGCCCCATGGAGCAATTTCGCAATATCGGCATTATCGGTCGCCTGGGCAGTTCTCAGGTTCTCGACACGGTACGCCGGCTCAAACGCTTTCTGCTCGAACGGCACATGCACGTGATCCTCGAGGACACCATTGCCGAAGTCCTGCCCGGCCATGGCCTGCAAACCTCCTCGCGCAAGATGCTGGGCGAAGTCTGCGACATGGTTATTGTGGTCGGCGGCGATGGCAGCCTGCTGGGCGCCGCCCGGGCGCTGGCGCGGCATAACGTGCCGGTGCTGGGGATCAACCGTGGCAGCCTGGGCTTCTTGACCGATATCCGCCCCGATGAGCTGGAAATCAAGGTCGCCGAAGTGCTCGACGGCCACTACCTGGTGGAAAACCGCTTCCTGCTGCAAGCCGAAGTGCGCCGCCACGGCGAAGCCATCGGCCAGGGCGATGCGCTGAACGACGTGGTGCTGCACCCCGGCAAATCGACGCGCATGATCGAATTCGAGCTTTATATAGACGGCCAGTTCGTCTGCAGCCAAAAGGCCGACGGCCTGATCGTCGCTACGCCCACCGGCTCCACGGCCTATGCCCTGTCGGCGGGCGGACCGATCATGCACCCCAAGCTCGACGCCATCGTGATCGTGCCGATGTACCCCCACACTCTGTCTGGGCGGCCGATTGTGGTTGATGGCAACAGCGAGTTGAAAATCGTCGTGTCCAAGGACATGCAGATCTACCCGCAGGTGTCCTGCGACGGCCAGAACCATTTCACCTGCGCGCCGGGCGACACCATCACCGTCAGCAAGAAATCCCAGAAGCTGCGCCTGATCCACCCGCTGGACCACAACTACTACGAAGTGTGCCGGACCAAGCTCGGCTGGGGCAGCCGGCTGGGTGGTGGAGGCGACTGATGCTCGATCCCGCGCGCAGTTATGACCTGATCGGTGATGTACACGGTTGCGCCCACACCCTGGAGCACCTGCTCGACCGCCTCGGTTATCACAAACTGGGCGGGATCTGGCGCCACCCCTCGCGCATGGCGGTGTTCTTGGGTGATGTGATCGACCGTGGCCCGCGTATCCGCGAGGCGTTGCACCTGGTTCACGACATGGTCGAGGCCGGCCAGGCGCTGTGCATCATGGGCAACCACGAGTTCAACGCCCTGGGCTGGAGCACGCCGGCGCCGCCGGGCAGCGGCAAACGGTTCGTGCGCGAACACACCCCACGGCACGCACGCCTGATCGCTGAGACCCTGAACCAATTTGTCCATCACCCTGGCGACTGGCACGACTTCCTCGGCTGGTTCTACCAGATGCCGTTGTTCGTCGATGCCGGGCGCTTTCGCGTGGTGCATGCCTGTTGGGACGCCGGCTTGATCGCGCCGCTGCGCGCTCAGCACCCTGACGGCTGTATCGATGAGCATTTCCTCCAGGCCGCCGCCGTGCCTGGCAGTTTTGCCTGCACGGTGTTCGATCGCCTGTTGCGCGGCACCGACATGCGCCTGCCCCATGGCCTGACCATGACCAGTGGCGATGGCCTGACCCGGGCGTTCTTCCGCACCAAATTTTGGGAAGACGACCCGCAAACCTACGGAGACATCGTGTTCCAACCCGACGCGCTACCCGACCCCGTGGCCCAGACGCCCCTGTCGCCGACCCAGAAAGACACCCTGTTGCGCTACGGCATCGACGAACCGTTGTTGTTCGTCGGCCACTACTGGCGCAGCGGCAAGCCGGCACCGATCCGCCCGAACCTGGCCTGCCTGGACTACAGCGCGGTGCTCTACGGCAAGCTTGTGGCCTATCGCCTGGACCAGGAAACCCGCCTCGACCCACGCAAGTTCGTCTGGGTCGATGTCGAACGTCCCGAGGTACTGCAATGACTGCCGTGGCCGTGCTGCGCCTGCCCCTGGCGGTGGACTTGGGCGGTTTCGTCAAGCTGCTGCAACGCATGGGCGTGCCGCACCGGGTCAGCGAGGAGGGCGGCGAACAAGTGCTGTGGGCGCCGGTGGAGATCAGCGAGGACGTGCGTTCTTTGTATGAGCGCTTCCCGGCGGGCGACCCCGAACAGCAATTGGACATCCCTGTGGCGGCCCCCGCGGCCCGGCGCCCAGGGTTTATCGCGCAACTGCGCCACAGCCCGGTGACGGCGCTGGTGCTATTGCTGAGCCTGATCGTCGCGGGCGTCACCCTGCTGGGCGACAACCTGCACACCATGAGCTGGCTGACCTTCCTCGACTACCGTATCGAGGGTGACTACATCCTGTTCACGCCCCTCGCTGAGAGCCTGGCGGCGGGGCAGTGGTGGCGCCTGGTGACACCGATGCTGATCCACTTTGGCATCCTGCACCTGGCCATGAACGGCATGTGGTACTGGGAGCTGGGGCGCCGTATCGAAGCCCGTCAGGGCGCGATCAACCTGCTGGGCCTGACCCTGTTGTTCAGCCTGGTGTCCAATTACGCGCAATACCTGTTTGGTGGCCCGAGCCTGTTCGGTGGCCTTTCCGGCGTGCTTTACGGCTTGCTTGGGCATTGCTGGATCTACCAGTTGCTGGCGCCGAACCCGGCGTATCGCCTGCCGCGCGGCGTGTTGGCGATGATGCTGGTGTGGCTGCTGCTGTGCCTGTCGGGGTTGGTCTCTATGATCGGCTTCGGCGCGATCGCCAACGCTGCCCACGTTGGCGGGTTGCTGATCGGTTGCCTGACCGGCCTGGTGGGCGGTGCCTTCAACCGCCGCAGACAGGCCGCTTGAACCCTCTATTTCAATCACGAGCACGGAGAACCTGATGTCCTCTTTCAACGAAATGATTAAAAACATCACCCCGCAAATCTACCTCAGCCTGAAAACCGCGGTGGAGATCGGCAAATGGTCCGACGGCGGCAAGTTGACCCCCGAGCAGAAAGAGCTGTCGCTGCAAGCCATGATCGCCTGGGAAATCCAGAACCTGCCCGAAGACCAGCACACCGGCTACATGGGCACCCAGGAATGCGCCTCCAAGGCCGAGCCGGTGCCCAACCTGCTGTTCAAGTCGGACGCCATCCATTGATCGAGATTGGCCGCGGTGCAATCAGCAAGATGTCGGCGCGCCTCGACGGGCCGGCCGTGCAATATGCCTTTCGCCTGGGCGACGCCGAGGTGCCGGTCAACCCCATGATTGGCACCACCGTGCGCCTGGAATACCTGGGGGCGATCCATTGCACCCATTGCGGGCGCAAGACCAAGACCAGTTTCAGCCAGGGCTACTGCTACCCGTGCATGACCAAACTGGCCCAGTGCGATCTGTGCATCATGAGCCCCGAGCGCTGCCACTACGACGCCGGCACCTGCCGCGAGCCGTCCTGGGGCGAGCAGTTCTGCATGACCGACCACGTCGTCTACCTGGCCAACTCCTCGGGGGTCAAGGTGGGCATCACCCGTGCCACCCAGTTGCCGACCCGTTGGCTCGACCAGGGCGCAAGCCAGGCGTTACCGATCATGCGCGTCGCCACCCGCCAGCAATCGGGCTTTGTCGAAGACCTGCTGCGCAGCCAGGTGGCGGACAAGACCAACTGGCGCGCACTGCTCAAGGGCGATGCGGCGCCGGTGGACCTTGCCGCGGTGCGCGAGCAGTTGTTCGCCTCCTGCGCCGAAGGCATCCAGGCGTTGCAGGCGCGTTTCGGCCTACAGGCAATTCAGCCGGTGACGGGGGTCGAACCCCTTGAAATCCGCTACCCGGTGGAGCAATACCCGGCCAAGATCGTCAGCTTCAACCTGGACAAGAACCCGATTGCCGAAGGCACGCTGATGGGGATCAAGGGCCAGTACCTGATCTTCGACACCGGCGTCATCAATATCCGTAAATACACGGCCTATCAGCTCGCCGTGCATCAGTAGAAGGACTGCCCCATGCGCACCGAACAACCGAAGATGATCTACCTGAAGGACTATCAGGCGCCCGAGTACCTGATCGACGAGACGCACCTGACCTTCGAGCTGTTCGAGGACCACAGCCTGGTCCATGCGCAACTGCTGATGCGCCGCAACCCGGCCCGTGGCGCCGGCCTGCCGCCGCTGGTGCTGGACGGGCGGCAACTGGAACTGCTGTCGGTGAAACTGGCGGACCAGGACCTGGGCGCCACCGACTACCAGTTGAGCGACAGCCACCTGACCCTGCACCCGGCCAGCGAGCGCTTCACGGTGGACACCAGCGTACGCATCCACCCCGAGACCAACACCGCGCTCGAAGGCCTGTACAAATCTGGCGGCATGTTCTGCACCCAATGCGAGGCCGAAGGCTTTCGCAAGATCACCTACTACCTCGACCGCCCGGACGTGATGAGCGTCTTCACCACCACCGTGATCGCCGAACAGCATCGCTACCCGGTGCTGCTGTCCAACGGCAACCCTGTAGGCAACGGCCCGCAGGACGATGGCCGGCACTGGGCAACCTGGGAAGACCCGTTCATGAAGCCGGCGTACCTGTTCGCCCTGGTGGCGGGCGACCTGTGGTGCGTCGAGGACAGTTTCAGCACCCTGAGCGGGCGCGACGTGGCGCTGCGCATCTACGTCGAGCCGGAAAACATCGACAAGTGCCAGCACGCCATGAACAGCCTGAAGAAGTCCATGCGCTGGGACGAAGAGGTCTACGGCCGTGAGTACGACCTGGACATCTTCATGATCGTCGCGGTCAACGACTTCAACATGGGCGCGATGGAAAACAAGGGCCTGAACATCTTCAACTCCAGTTGCGTGCTGGCCCGCGCCGAAACCGCCACCGACGCCGCGCACCAGCGGGTCGAGGCGGTGGTTGCCCACGAATACTTCCACAACTGGTCGGGTAACCGCGTGACCTGCCGCGACTGGTTCCAGCTCTCCCTCAAGGAAGGTTTCACGGTGTTCCGCGACGCCGAGTTCTCGGCGGACATGAACTCGCGCACGGTCAAGCGCATCGAGGACGTGGCCTACCTGCGCACCCACCAGTTCGCCGAAGACGCTGGCCCCATGGCCCACGCCGTACGCCCGGACAGCTTTATCGAAATCTCCAACTTCTACACCCTGACTGTGTACGAGAAGGGCTCGGAAGTGGTGCGCATGCTCCGCACCCTGCTGGGCGAGGCGGGGTTCCGCAAGGGCAGCGACCTGTATTTCGAGCGCCATGACGGCCAAGCCGTGACCTGCGACGACTTCATCAAGGCTATGGAAGACGCCAACGGCGCCGACCTGACCCAGTTCAAACGCTGGTACAGCCAGGCCGGCACGCCGCGCCTGGAGGTCAGCGAACACTATGACGCCGCGGCCCAGACCTACAGCCTGACGTTGCGCCAAAGCTGCCCGGCCACCCCGGACAAGGTTGAAAAACTGCCGTTCGTGATTCCGGTCGAACTGGGCCTGCTGGATGCCCAAGGCACCGACATTGCCCTGCGTCTGGCGGGTGAAGCGGCGGCGGGCGGCACCTCCCGCGTGCTGTCGGTGACCGAAGCCGAACAAACCTTTACCTTCGTCGACGTGGCCCAGCAACCGCTGCCGTCCTTGCTGCGTGGCTTCTCGGCGCCGGTGAAGCTGAGCTTCCCCTACAGCCGCGACCAGTTGATGTTCCTCATGCAGCACGACAGCGACGGCTTCAACCGCTGGGAGGCGGGGCAGCAACTGGCGGTGCAGGTCCTGCAGGAACTGATCGTTCAGCACCGTCAGGGCCAGGCCTTGGTGCTCGACCAACGCCTGGTCACGGCCCTGGGCACCGTGCTGGCAGACGAACGACTGGATCAAGCCATGGTCGCGGAAATGCTCTCGTTGCCCAGCGAGGCCTACCTCACCGAAATCAGCGAAGTGGCGGACATCGACGCCATCCACGCTGCCCGCGAATTCACCCGCCAGCAGTTGGCCGACAGCCTGTTCGACGCCCTGTGGGCGCGCTACCAGGCCAACCGCGAGCTGTCCAAGCGCACGCCGTACATCGCCGCCGCCGAGCACTTTGCCCGCCGCAGCCTGCAGAACATCGCGCTGTCTTACCTGATGCTCAGCGGCAAACCCCAGGTGCTGGCAGCGGCCCTGGAGCAGTTCGACGCCAGCGACAACATGACCGAACGCCTCACTGCGTTGGCGGTGCTGGTCAACTCGCCGTTCGCTGAAGAGAAAGCCAAGGCCCTGGGGGTGTTTGCCGAAAACTTCAAGGACAACCCGCTGGTCATGGACCAATGGTTCAGCGTGCAGGCCGGCAGCAGCCAGCCGGGCGCCCTGGAACGGGTCAAGGCCTTGATGAGCCACCCGGCGTTCAACCTCAAGAACCCGAACAAGGTGCGGGCACTGGTGGGCGCCTTCGCCGGGCAGAACCTCATCAATTTTCACGCCGCCGATGGCTCGGGCTACCGCTTCCTGGCGGACCTGGTGATCCAGCTCAACGGTTTCAACCCGCAGATCGCCTCGCGGCAACTGGCGCCGCTGACACGCTGGCGCAAATACGACAGCGCCCGCCAGGCGTTGATGAAAGCCGAACTGGAGCGCATCCGCGCTTGCGGCGAGCTGTCCAGCGACGTGTTCGAGGTGGTCAGCAAAAGCCTGGCGTAACGGGCTGTTGCAGCAAGCGGGCTTGCCCGCGCTCGGTCGCGTGGCGGCCGTAAAAACGGTTTCAGGCACACCACCGTTTTAGGGGCGCTACGCACCCCAGCGCGAGCAAGCCCGCTTGCTACAGGGCATCTTCGATCACTTCCCTCAATGCCAAGCCATTCATGACCCGGGCCGACCCGAAAGGTTAACAAAACATAACGTCCCGGCGATTGTCATACGATTCTAAAGCCCGATAGGATAGGCCGGCTTCAGAAGGGGCTCTAGATTGCAGGTTTGCGGACATCGGTCCGCTTTCAGCATCAGACAAAACGCCCTCGACGGCGCCCTGAAAGGTTGAATGACCTAACAATAATAATGGGGGAAAGGTCTATGAGTGAGCCTGTCATGGGTGTGGTTTCCTGCCGCCCGCCGGCATTACGCAGATTCGCGTTGCTGGCCACAGCGCTCTCGCTGTTGGGTGCTGCTGCGCTGTCAGCGCCCGTCCTGGCGGCGGCAACGCCTGCCGCCGACACTGTCTATGCCATCGAGTCGGCCAAGGCTGCGAAAAGCCTGGTGGTCGATGTCGCCCACGCCGGCCCACGCCTGGTGGCGACCGGCGACCGTGGCCATATCCTTTATTCCGATGACCAGGGCACCACCTGGGTGCAGGCCAAGGTGCCGACCCGGCAGTTGCTGACGGCGCTGTTCTTTGTCGATGACAAGAATGGCTGGGCCGTCGGCCATGATGCACAGGTGCTTGCCACTCAGGATGGCGGCGCCACCTGGACCCGGCAATTTGAAGACGTCAAGCGTGAATCACCCCTGCTCGACGTCTGGTTCAAGGACACCCACCATGGCTTTGCCGTCGGTGCCTATGGCGCTGTGCTGGAAACCACCGACGGTGGCCAGCACTGGGAAGACGTCAGTGATCGCCTGGACAACGAAGACCAGTACCACCTCAATGCCATCGCGCAGGTCAAGGATTCGGGCCTGTTCATCGTGGGCGAGCAGGGCAGCATGTTCCGCTCCGCCGATGACGGGCAAACCTGGGAACGGGTCGAAGGCCCATACCAGGGTTCGCTGTTCGGCGTGATCGGGACGGGGCAGCCAGGTACCTTGCTGGCCTACGGCTTGCGCGGCAACCTGTTCCGCTCCACGGATTTCGGCACCACTTGGGAGCTGGTCCAGCTCAAGGCCGGCCGCGGTGCCCTGGAGTTCGGCCTGGCGGGCGCCACCTTGCTCGACAACGGTTCGCTGGTGATTGTCGGCCACGGCGGTAGCGTGGCGCGCAGCGATGACCACGGCGCAACCTTCAGCGTGTTCAACCGCCCCGACCGCATCTCGCTGTCGGCGGTCACGGCGGCGGGCAATGGCAACCTGATTCTGGTGGGCCAGGGCGGCGTACACGTCGCGACGTCCTCGGGCGCCGATCTGGGCAAATAAGCAGCCGGGCAAATAATAAGAAGGCGGGAATCTCCATGAGCAGTCATCACAACGACAAGGCGACGTTTCTCGAACGCCTGATTTTCAACAACCGCCCGGCAGTGATCTTCATCTGCCTGCTGGTCAGCGCCTTTCTGTTCTGGCAGGCCACGCTGATCCGGCCGTCCACCAGTTTCGAAAAAATGATCCCCCTCAAGCATCCCTTCATCGAGAAGATGATGGAGCACCGCAACGACCTGGCGAACCTGGGTAACACCGTGCGGATCTCGGTAGAAGCCAAAGAGGGCGACATCTTCACCCAGGAATACATGGAGACCCTGCGCCAGATCAACGACGAGGTGTTCTACATTTCCGGCGTCGACCGTTCCGGCCTCAAGTCGCTGTGGAGCCCCAGCGTGCGCTGGACCGAAGTGACCGAGGAAGGCTTCGCCGGTGGCGAGGTGATCCCGCAGAGCTACAACGGCTCGGCTGACAGCCTCGACCTGCTGCGTAACAACGTGCTCAAGTCCGGCCAGGTCGGGCGCCTGGTGGCCAACGATTTCAAGTCGAGCATCATCGATATCCCGCTGCTGGAGTCTTACCCGGACCCGCAGGACCAGGGCAAGCTGCTGGCGTTGGACTACCAGAAGTTCTCCCATGAACTGGAAGAGAAAATCCGCGACAAGTTCGAGGCGCAAAACCCCAATGTGAAGATCCACATCGTCGGTTTCGCCAAGAAGGTCGGCGACCTGATCGACGGGCTCATCATGGTCGTGCTGTTCTTCGGCGTGGCCTTCGTCATCACCCTGGTGCTGCTGTACTGGTTCACCTGGTGTATCCGCAGCACCATCGCGGTACTGATTACCACCCTGGTGGCGGTAGTCTGGCAACTGGGGCTGATGCACGCCTTCGGCTTCGGGCTGGACCCATACTCGATGCTGGTGCCGTTCCTGATTTTCGCCATCGGTATTTCCCACGGTGTGCAGAAAATCAACGGTATCGCCTTGCAGTCCAGCGAGGCCGACAACGCCCTGACTGCGGCGCGGCGCACCTTTCGTCAATTGTTCCTGCCGGGGATGATCGCCATCCTGGCTGACGCGGTGGGTTTCATCACCCTGCTGATTATCGACATCGGCGTGATCCGTGAGCTGGCCATCGGCGCGTCCATCGGTGTGGCGGTGATCGTGTTCACCAACCTGATCCTGTTGCCGGTGGCCATTTCCTATGTGGGCATCAGCAAGCGTGCCATCGAGCGCAGCAAGAAGGACGCGACCCGCGAACACCCGTTCTGGCGCCTGCTGTCCAATTTCGCCAGCCCGAAAGTCGCCCCGGTGTCCATCGCCCTGGCCCTGGTGGCCTTTGGTGGCGGCCTCTGGTACAGCCAGAACCTGAAAATCGGCGACCTCGACCAGGGGGCCCCTGAACTGCGCCCGGATTCGCGCTACAACAAGGACAACAGCTTCATCATCAACAACTACTCCACCAGCTCCGATGTGCTGGTGGTGATGGTCAAGACGCCGCCCGAAGGGTGCTCGCGCCACGAGGCCATGGCCCCGGTGGACGAGTTGATGTGGAAGATGCAGAACACCGAGGGCGTGCAGTCGGCGGTGTCGATGGTCACCGTGTCCAAGCAGATGATTAAGGGCATGAACGAGGGCAACCTGAAATGGGAAACCCTGTCGCGTAACCCCGATGTACTGAATAACTCCATTGCCCGTGCCGACGGCCTGTACAACAACAACTGCTCCCTGGCGCCGGTGTTGGTGTTCCTCAACGACCACAAGGCCGAGACCCTGGACCGTGCCGTCCATGCGGTGCAGGAATTCGCCAAGGAAAACAATAAGGAAGGCCTGGAATTCATCCTGGCCGCGGGTAATGCCGGCATCGAGGCTGCCACCAACGAAGTCATCAAGGAATCGGAGTTCATCATCCTGATCCTGGTGTACATCTGCGTGGCGACCATGTGCATGATTACCTTCCGCTCCTGGGCGGCAACCCTGTGCATCGTTCTGCCGCTGGTGCTGACCTCGGTGCTGGGCAACGCCCTGATGGCCTTCATGGGGATTGGCGTAAAAGTGGCGACCCTGCCGGTGGTAGCGCTGGGTGTGGGCATCGGTGTCGACTACGGCATCTACATCTACAGTCGCCTGGAGAGTTTCCTACGAGCGGGCCTGCCGTTGCAGGAGGCGTACTACCAGACGCTCAAGTCCACGGGTAAGGCGGTATTGTTCACCGGCCTGTGTCTGGCCATTGGCGTGGCTACCTGGATTTTCTCGGCCATCAAGTTCCAGGCCGATATGGGACTGATGCTGACTTTCATGCTGCTGTGGAACATGTTCGGCGCCCTGTGGCTGTTGCCAGCGCTGGCGCGGTTCCTCATCAAACCGGAGAAACTGGCCGGGCAGAAGGGCAACTCGCTGTTCGCCCACTGACTGGGCTGAAAACTGAAAAAGCCGCGACCCTCAGGTCGCGGCTTTTTTATTGGGCGCCGGTCAGAGATTGAGGAACAGCTTCCGATCCAGCGGCGGATAGATCCGCACATACACCACGTCGGCTATTTTTTCCTGGCCCGGCTGCTGGCGCAGTAGCAAATCCTTTTGCGTCAGGAAGCGTTGGTGCGGCAGCTTCAGATGGGCGCGGCTGTAGTCAACCTTGGCGGCGTCGGCGCTGGCGTAGTGAAAGTGCGCGTACCACAGCACCTTGTCTGCCGGGGCGCCTTTTTCGCGGATCGCGTATTCGGCAAGAAAATCACCGGCTGCCGTTGGCTTGGCCCGATGCACCAGGTTGATGTCCACGGCGCCGTTGATCCACAGGTAGTCGATATGTTCCGGGGACGGTAACTGCTGTTTATAGCCGTCAATGCAGAACTGCCGAGCTTGCTGGCGCATGTCTCGGGCGGCACCTTGGAACTCGTCGAGCAGCGCCTGCGCCTGGGGGTTGTCCAGGTGCGTCGCGCGAATTTCATCGGCGACGCGGTCCAACTGGTCGGCCTGGGTGTTGAGCATAGTGTCCCAGTCCAGGGGGTTGATCCCCTGTCGGCGTTGCGGGTCTTTTAGTTTGTTCTGCTGGAACCTGATGGTGCCTTCGATGCCGGCGCGTTGTGCCATGAGTTTTTGCCCAGCCTCGCGCAGGGCGGGTAGGGCGCGCGGCGGTGTCACCGGGGCAACTCGTTGGGGCGCCTGGGTGATGACTTCCACCCAACCATCTTCGTGCTCGCTGAAGCTGGATATCGCTTGGCGGGTCATTACGTCGACCACGTCGATCTGTGGCAGGGGTTGGTCCGCCGTGCGGGGGGTGACATCGCCGATGAGGGAGCCTTTGTTGCGCACCTTGAACACTCGCTTACTCGCGGCTTTGGGGCGAAATGGCACGGACACCGGTAAGTTGACCTGCAGTTGCTCTTCTTCGCGGGCCAGGGCTTCGAGTTCGCTTTCTACGCTGTTCAGCGCTTCGTGCAGGCGTTCGACGAACCGGGCCTGGAAGGGTTGGCGCAAGTAAGCCGAATTAAGGTCCGCCAGTGCCGAGCTGGAGGTATGGAACTGCTTGTATTGCACCAGGATGGTTTCGAACACGCTGCGGCGCTCCTGGAGGCTGTAGCCACTGCTGCAACGCATCTCAATGTGGGCGGTAATCACCTTGCGCAATTCGGAGGCCTGGAGCTGGTTGCTGTAATAGGTCTCCATCGGATTGCCTTCCGCGGCGGTCAGGTCCAGGCTTAGCTCGCGCAGCAGTTCCAGGCTGTTGAGCTTGAGGTTCATGGCGAAAAACACTTCCGGTTGGGTCACGCTGGCGAGCAAGGTATCGCGGGTGGCGGCGCCGGCCGGCGAGTCCAGGGCCAGTTGGGCCAGGGTCTGCTCCGTGTCTTCGGTGGCGGCGATCAACTGGTCGGTGATGGCCAGGTTTTCCGTGTAGTTGGCAATGAACTCGTAGTACGCCACAGGAATGCCCTGGTTCAGGTATTCCGGCGTCCGTTTGCGCAGCTCATAAAGCGGTTCGCCACGGCTGCTGAACATCAGGTCTCTGCCCAGTTCGCGAATCATCAGGTTAGCCGCCAGTTGCAGCCGCCAAATGGTCGTGTAGGCCTGATATCGCTCGGCGGCATGGACGGGCTTGCGGTCGATATCTTCGATTTTGCGCAGCACGTCGATCAGTTCCTGGCGCAGTGCCATGGTGTCCTGGAGGCGCTGCTGGTAGGTCTCAAGCAGGATCTTGACCTGGGTCCTGAGGGCGTGGGCGTTTTCCATTTCCTGAGTATGGCGCGCCTGCAACCCGGGCAGTTGGGCGTCGTCGGCGCTATTGAGCAGCCTCCACACCAGTTGCAGTTTGCGGTGCTGGACCTCTTGCTCCGTGCGCGTCGCCCTAAGCCGGATCAGGGCGTCGTTCTGGGTGTCGATCAAGGGGTTGAGGTCTTGCTGTATCTGCAGTTTGCGCGTGGCCAGGCGTTCGGCCTCCTGGCGCTGTTGCAGCAGCAGCGCCTGGATACGAGGCCCTGGGCCGCCGCCTTCGAGCGTCAACCCGCGGTCCAGTGTCCAGCGCCCGTGGCCATCGGTTTTAAGCTTGAGGCCCCGGTGGTCGGGGCGCTTTTCATCGATGATGAACACCTCGTTGAATCCTGGCACCACTGAGGCGCGGAATAGCAGGCCAGCGACCGATACATAGAACTTGCCGTCAATGCGATACAAGCCTTTTAACGGTGGGTACTCGTAAGGTTCTGGCAGAGGTGAGGGCCAAGGCACATTGAAGCCGAGCAATTGCTCCAGCAAGTGGGCCAGTGCCGAGTCGCGGCTAGCCGAACGGGGGAAGTCCACCAAGGTTCGCCCGCCCGCCGGTGGCTCGGCGGGAATGCCGACGGTGCCTTGTTGCAAGATCGCGCGGTGGCCCGGCGTGTCGTAGGGCGTGGGGCGGCGCACGCGTTCGAGGGCCAGTTGGGTGTCCCGTATGGCGTCGCCAGCCAGGGAGGGGGCAGGCTCGCTCGGCAACCCGGCGTGCAACAGGACCTGAGCGATGTTGAGCAACAGGTCAATCAGGGCCGGCTCCCGTGTGGCCGGGTCATTGTCGGCCAGGGCCGGAATGTCTTGCTGCAGGCTGGCGGTCAGTTGCCACAGCCAACCCACAGCCGCCAGTGGGCCGCGCACGGCCATCAATAGGGTGTTGAACAGCAGGCCCGAGCCTTCCAGAAATACGGCCCAGCGGCTTTCGGCGGTCGAGACCGATTGCTGTTCTGCCTGATCCACCAGGGCCCGGGCCTCACTGCCGTACAGTTGTGCCAGCAGTTGCCCGCTGCGCAACGCCGCCAGCCACTCCAGCGCGCTGTCGTCGTCGGGTGCGGCCAGGGTTGCGGGTTTCGGGCGCTCCAGAGGGGCGAACTCGGAGCCCACACCAAAGCGCACATAGTGTGGCTCGATAAAACCACCGTGGTCATAGACTGCCCGCGCGCCATTGCTCAGCCAGGTCAGCACGCTGTCCTGCAACGCTCCCGGTTGGGCGATAGCTTGGAGCAGCGCGGCGCGGCTCGGGTACTCGTGCAGTTGTTCGGCATACAGAGGCCGATAGAGCAAATGCGGGCCAATATCCGGGTTCAACGGCTCGATGATGAACATGTGGCTGACCACGTCTGCCATTGCCCCCGGTCTGCGCAACAGGGCCAAGGGGCGCATGACGATTTCATTGTCGTCGATCATGCGTCGGGCCGTGGTCGGCTGCATGACCGCATCGACATAGCGGCAGCCCCGCCGGGTCAGGCCGAACTGCCCTTTGATTTGCAGCTCCAGAGCCAACTGCGCCAGTTCGGCGGGCCGTTGCTGGCGGAACAATGCCTCGCGTTCGCGAGCCTGCGTGCTGTCATCGATCAACAGGCTGGCGATCAGTTGCGGGTAGTGCTTGCCGATGTCAATCCGGCCGACCAGATCTTCCAGGTACTGGGGCGTGGTCCAGTCCTGGATCAATTGGTCGCCGGTGTGGTGGATGGTCATGCTGCCCTTGGGCTTACCCGTCAGGTTTTTCAGGGCCAGGTCGGTCAGGCTCATGGTCACCGGCTCCAGATAGCCGCTGCCCAGGGTGCCGACCGGTACTGCGAAGGTCAGTTCCAATTGGTCGGGATCGTAGCCTGGAGCCTGGGGCTGGTCGAGGCGCATCTGCTCGCGCAAACGCTTGGCCGCGAAACGGCGGATGTCTTCGATACCGTCCAGGTACGAGCGGCCCTGGTTCGCCTGGTGCAGGCCTACTTGCGCTAGCAGGCGCTGGCGGTAGGCGAAGCTGTCTTCGGCCGAGGCTTGGCGCAGCCAGCCAGGTAGGGCGCGGGCCAGTGGCTCCAGGGTGGCCGGTGCGGGGCTGGGGCTGCCCAGAAAGTGCACAGCAGGGTTGGTGAGGTTGGCGAAGCGTTGCTCCAGGCGCTCGACCCCGCCCCGGGTGGGCAGCTTGAGGGTGGCAAGGTCTTCAAGTTGCTGATTGAGAATCAACGCTGCCTGGATATCGAAGATATCGCCGTCCGGCTCGTAGCGGCACCAGGTCAGCGTGTCGGCCAGGAATTGTTGCTCCAGGCGTTGCCCCCAGGCGATGCCGAATGCGTCCAGGTTCGGGTAGCGCTCCAAGGTGCCGGATACCCGGAACAGCAAGGCTGTCTGGCCGTTTACCAACAACAGGTCCGGGGCCTGGATATCCACGCTAAGGCCGGCGCGGGTGACCCGGGTTTCGAGGGTATAGGCATGGGCGACCAGGGCCTGTTTGGCGCGGTCACGGCGATCGGGAAAGTCGCAGATCGCCGCCAGCAGGTGTAATTGCTCGGCGTTCAGCCCGGCGGTGCGCGCCGACGCCGTGCGCAAGGCACCCTGCAACAGGTCGGCCAGCCACTGCCAGCGGCTAAAGCCGGGTTCGGCCTCCTGGTTCCAGTAAACGGCAAGCCGCTCCTGGAACACGATATGCAGGGTCAGCGGCAGCTCGCGGATCAGTTGGGCGATGACCTCCAGGTCAAGCGTCTTGTTCTCGCCTTCGTAGGTGGCATCGGTGGCGTAGGTAAGGGGCACGGCGTCCAGTTCGAGGTAGGCGTCCTCGGCGCTGAAGACAGCCAGGCCAGCCGAGGTGCCCAGGTAGTCCAGGGCAATGTCCACCAGCAGCCGGGCGTCCTGGTGGCCGCGCCGGGCAAGCCGCAGGCGTTCGATATCCAGGTCAAAGTATTTTTCCGTGATGGCTGTGCGCAGCATCTGGGTGACGACCGATCGCAAGGTTGGGCGGTCGGCGAAGCGGGCTTGCACGATATCGGCCAGGGTCGCCGTGGCGCGGTAGGGCAATGAGGTATCGGAGTCGGGCATGAAGCAGTCCTTTGCGTGTGATTGGGGGGAATCTGGCCCAAGGGTAAAACGCAAAAAATAACCGCATGCGGTAACCGGCTACCGACAGAAACTGCCTTGGACCGCACTTGGCTGGGGCCCGATGGAGGGTTTTGGCCTATGATGTCGCCTCTTCCACGACTGATCGCCTCCAATGACTGATGCAAGCCAAACCCTGAGCAGCGCCCTCAAAGACAGCAACATGCTGGAAATCGATGGGTTGTTCTGTTTTGAATTTTCGTTCGACAACGACCTGTTGCAGGTCGAGTGCATGGATGGCCGGGACACCCGGCGCTGGCGCTTTAATGCCCAACAAGTGGCCCAGGCCCGGTTTGACGCGGTATTCAATCGCTGGAACATCAGCAGCGACTCTGGCGAGCACTTGCTGGTGTGCATGAGTGCATTCAGCCCCAGCGACGACGGCGATGAGGGCGACAACGAATCTGAGGGGGTTTGAGGGGAGGCTGCGTCACTCGGTCGCAGCCCGCGGTTGATGGGGGCTGCGTCTTAGTATCAATCCCAGTGATAGAAAGTAGTGTTACAAAGAATTTCATCGCGGCGTTGCCCCGGGCGTAAGTTGGCTTCACGGCCCCAACGGGCAAGCAAGCCAACCAACACCCCGAGGTTTACGCGATGAATTTCAATCTCTTCTCCGTTATTGCCGCATCCGCCATCTCTGCCAGCGTGGTCCTGCCGGCCAGTGCCAGTGTGGAAATCAGCGACAAGAAATCCGCCACCTACACCCACAAATACCTGCAACAGAGCGCCAACTTCTACGCCGCCCTGGATCACAAGACCCCGCGCTGAGGTACGTGGCCAGGTTTACCTGGCCATGATCGCGACAAACAACGGCGCCGCCAGAATCGACCCCAGCCACCCGCGTACACGTGGGTACGGTGCCTGCTCGAACCAGTCGCGGTCGACATGGGCGAACTGGCGCACGAACGGCGCCAGGGCAAAGTCGGCCAGGCTCAGGTGCCCGGCCACCAACGCGTCGCGCCCTTGCAGGCGTTGCTCCAGGTCGGTGAGGAACACTTCGCCCTGGCTGCGATAAAACGCCATGGAGTGCGCGGGATAGCGCTCGGCGTACTTGTAGTGGTTCAAGTGCACCTTGAACACCCGGTCGTTGGCCTCGATCAGCGCGGCGCTGTCCTGTTGCGCGGGCAGGTTGCCCTGTAGCCGCCAATCGTCGGGGTCGTGCTGGGCCAGGGCCCAGAGCATGATTTCCAGGCTTTCGTCGATTACCCCCGCACCCGTGTCCAGCACCGGCACCGTGCCCTTGCTCGACAGGGCGAGCATTTCGGCGGGCTTGGCCTTGAGGCTCACTTCCACGATACGCAGCGCCACCGCGCTGTAGCGCAAAGCCATGCGCGCGCGCATGGCATAAGGGCAGCGGCGGAAGGAATACAGCGTCACCTCACTCATTTCACCTCCACGGTGCTCAGGCCATTGCCCTGGCGGCGCACCTGGATCTGCACCGCGATACGCTCGTGCATTTCCTGCACGTGGGAAATCACCGCCACCTTGCGCCCCTGGGCCTGCAAGCCATCAAGGGCGTCCATGGCCAGTTGCAGGGATTCGGGGTCAAGGCTGCCAAAGCCTTCGTCGATAAACAGCGACTCGATCTTCAGGGTACTGGAGGCCATGGATGCTAAACCGAGCGCCAGGGCCAGGGACACCAAAAAGGTTTCGCCCCCCGACAGCGAATGCACCGAACGCAGTTCGTCGCCCATTTCCGTGTCCATCACCAACAGCCCCAGCATGCTGCCGCCGCGCTTGAGGCGGTAGCGGCGCACCAGTTGGCGCAGTTGTACGTTGGCGTGGTGCACCAGCAGGTCGAGGTTGTAGGCCTGGGCGATCTTGCGGAAGGTATCGCCGGTGGCCGAGCCGATCAACGCATTGAGCCGCGCCCAGCGCTGATACTCGTCATAGGCCTGGGCGATCTGCTGCGCCAGGGCCTGGTTGGCCGCTTGCCGGCGCTGGTCTTCGGCCTGCTCGGCGCGCAACTGGGCGCTGTGTTCTTCGCTGGCGGCCAGTTGCCCTTGCACCTCGGCCAAGGCCTGGGCCAGGGGTTCGGCGTCGAGGTAGTCATTGTGCTGAGCCTGATGCTCCTGCAAACGCTGGTCGCGCTCGTGCAACAGCACCTTGGCCTGTTCGAGCGCTTTTTCACTGTGCTGCAGACCTTGGCGCATCTGGTTGAACTGCACTTCGTCGATGTCGAGCAATTGCACCAGGCCGGCGTCGTCCAGTTGCGGATGGCGCGCGCGCCACTGCACCAGGCGCACCTCAAGTTCTGCCGCCTCGCCCTGGAGCGCTTGCTGGCGTTGTTGTGCGGCGTTGAGTTCGGCGCTCAGTTGCAGCAGGCGATCGCTGTTGTCCTGGCGCGCCTGGCGGGCGGCGGCTTCGGCGCTGCGGGCCTGCTCGACGTGTTCGTGCAGGGTGTGTTGCCACTGTTCGGCACCGGGCTGCTCGCCCAGCAGCGCAGTGAGCGCTTGCTGGCTGGCCAGTTGCTGGGCGGCGAGGGTGCTGAACTGTTGTTCGGCGGCCTGTTGCTGAAGCTGGCGGGCCTGCTGGCGTTCTTGCTCCAGCTCCAGGGTTTGTTGGCGCTGTTGTTGTTCCTCGCGCTCGTCCCGTTGCTGCTGCAATTGCTCCAGGCGCTGGGCGATCTGCTGGTCCAACTGCATGAACGTGGCGGCCGGTGCTTCGCCCAGGGCGGCGAGGGTGGTGGCGGGCAACAGGCTGGCGAACACCCCGCACTCTTCCTCCTGGCGCTGGCGGTCGCTGTCCAGGGCTTGTTGCTGTTTTTCCAGGGCTTGCGCGCTCTGCTGGGCGGCTGTTTCGGCGGCGCGCAGTTGCTGCTGCAAGCGCGTGGCGTCCTGTTGCAGGGCTTGCAGCGCGGTTTGGCGCTGTTCGTCCTGGCTGATGCGCTGCTCCAACTGGCTGCTTTGTTGGGCCAGCCAGGCGTCGCGGGCGGCGGCTTCCTGGGCAAGCAACGCCGGCGCGTGGGGGTGGGCGTCGAGCAGGGGCGCCAGGGCCTGCTGCTGGTTGGCCAGTTGCTCCTGTTGTTGCAGCAGCTCTTTTTGCTGGGCGATCACGCCGCCGACCTGGGCGCGTAGCTCGATGAGGGTTTCCTTGAGGTGTTCGACGGCGTGTTGGGCGCGAGTCAGCTCGCCTTCGTCGTGCTTGCCCAGGCTCTGGAGCAGGGCTTCGGGTTGATGGTAGGGATGCTCGGCGCTACCGCAGACGGGGCAGGGTTGGTCGTCCTGCAATTGCTCGCGCAGTTCTTCGACACTGGCGCTGCGGGCCAGGCGTTGGCGCTCCAGCAGTTCGCGGGTGACGTTGAGGGCCTGTTCGGCGACGCTCAGTTGCTGCTTGGCCTGTACACCTTCACCAGTCAGGCGTTCGCGGTGTTGCAGGGCTTGTTGTTGGCGCTGCTGCAGGTCGAGGCTGCGGCTGTCCAGCTCTTGCTGTTGGCGCCACAGACGGGTCAGTTCTTCGAGAGCCCGCAGGTGCTTGCGGTTGTCCTGCAACAGGGTGCCGAGCAACTGGATCTGCTCGGCCACGGCCTGAGGCTCGGCCCCGGCCTCTTGGTACAGCAGCTCCAGCTGTTGGCGCTGCTGGGTCAGTTGCTCGGCGGCGACGGCTGCGCTGCGGGCCAGTTCCGGCAGCTCCGCTTGCCCTTGGTTGAGGCGATTGCCCACCAGCACCAGGTTCTGCAAGCGATCGCGGTAAGCGTTCCAGGCGTCGGCCAGGGGCGCGAGTGGCGTGCTTTGGGCCAGTTGCGTGGCGATGTTGTCCAAGCGCGCAGCGACGGCCGTTTGCCGTGCGCGCAAAGCGTCGAGGGTGGCTTGGCCTTCGGCGCAGGCCTGTTCGGCTTGCTGCTTGAGCTCGGCGCTGTGGGCGCAGTCTTTGGCCAAGCGGGCCTGGGTCAGTTGTTCGGCGAAGGCCTGGCGCAGCAGGGGCGCGGCGCGATGTTGGCCTTGTTCGGCCTCGGCCAGGGCCTGTTGTGCCTGCGCCTGGCCCCGTTCGAGTTGGGCCTGTTGCGCTTGCAGGGCGCTTTGTTGGCTCAGGTGCTGTTCGATAGACGCCGCCAGGGGCGTGAGCTGCTGGGCGAGGTGGGCCTGGCGGGCGAACTCATGGCGTTGCGGTGCCAGTTGCTCCAAGCGCGCGACCTGCAAGCGCTGCCCGGCAAGGCTGTCCCAGTGCTGCTGGGCCTGGTGCAGTTGCTCGGCGGCGCTGTGTTGCTGCGCTTGCCACTGGCGCAGTTCCTTGAGCCAGCCGTGTTGGGCTTCCAACTGCTTGAGGCTGGCCTGGCGCGCCTTGAGCTGCTGCTGCGCTTCGTTAAAGCGCACATCCAGGGCCGCGCGCTCCTCGGGCGCCAGGGGTGTGACGCCGCTGGCCTGATCCTGCAGCAGTTTGTGGGTTTCGCGGGCCTCCTTGGCCTTGTCGAAGGCGCGCTTGCCCAGGCGCGTATAGAGGGCGGTGTCGGTGAGTTTTTCCAGCAGTTCGCTGCGGTCGTTATCGTCGGCCTTGAGGAAGGCGCTGAACTCGCTCTGCGCCAGCAGCACGGCGCGGGTGAACTGCTCGAAGTTGAGACCCAGGGCGGCTTCGAGCTGGGTTTTGTATTCGCCTTTCTGGCTGGCCAGCAAGCGATCCTGGTCGATGTCGCGCAGGCTCTGGCGGCTGGCTTGCAGTTTGCCGCTGGCCTTGTCCCGGGCGCGGTTGGCTTCCCAGCGGGCGCGGTAGCGGCGGCCGTCGATGCCGACGAAATCCACCTCGGCGTAGCCTTCGCCGGTGCCCCGGCGCAGCAGGGTGCGCGGGTCGCTGGTGGCGATTTCGCCGTCGGCGTCCGGCACCTTGGCGTCGCGGCCGGTGTTGTTCAGCCGTGGCACGCTGCCGAACAGGGCCAGGCACAAGGCGTCGAGCAAGGTACTTTTACCGGCGCCGGTGGGCCCGGTAATGGCGAACAGGCCGGTACTGGCCAGGGGTTCGGCGGTGAAGTCGATCTCAATGGGGCCGGCCAGGGAGGCGAGGTTTTTCAGGCGGATGGCAAGGATTTTCATGGTTGTTCGCTCTGCATCTGCACGTCTTGCAGCAGTTGGGCAAAGTCGCTCAGGGTCTGTTCATCGACCGCACTGCCATAGCTGTCGTGCCAGGCGCGGCTGAACAGCTCCTGGGGCGTGAGTTGGTCCAACTCGATCAGGCGCGCGCCGTCGGCCTCGCCCTCGCGGCTGCCGGTGCCGGTGCCGGCGTATTCGGCGGCGATGCGCACCAGGCGCACGGCTTTGCCTTGCAGGGCGGTTTCCACCTGTTGGCGCAGGTCCGGTTGCGGCTCGTCGAGGCGCACCCGCACCTCCAGCCAGGGTTGGCGCTGGGTGTCGGCCAGCAGGTCGATGTCGGGCAGGTCGGCCAGTTGCACGAGGATGTCGGCCAAGGGGGCCGGGCCCAGGCGTTGCAGGTTGACGGCGCGGGGAATCAGCCGTGGCTCGACGCTGACCAGGGTTTCGCCGCGCAGGCGCACGTCGAGGATCTGGTGCTGGTAGCCGATTTCCGAGAACGACAGCGGGATGGGTGAGCCGCAGTAGCGGATGCGCGCTTCGCCGTTGACCTTCTGCGGCTTGTGCAGGTGGCCGAGGGCGACATAGCTGATGCTGGGGCCGAACAGGCTGGCGGGCAGGGCCTGGGCGTTGCCGATAATCAGGCTGCGCTCGGAGTCTTCGGACACCGAACCGCCGGCCATGTGGGCGTGGCTGATGGCGATCAGGGCCTGGCCCGGCTCGCGTCGAGCGTTGGCGGCAGCGATCAGCCCTTCGTGCACCTGGCCGATACCGCGCAGGTAGTCGTCGCCCAGGTGCGTACCGGTGACTTCGGCCGGGCGCAGGAAGGGCAGCGCCAGGCACCAGGCGCCGAGGGTGCCGTCGGCCCGTGGCAACGCAATGAGCAGGCGTTCGGCGTCTAGCTGGCCATCGTCGAGCCACAGCACGCGGCCAATGGCGTGGGTGCGCAAACGGCGCATCAGCGGCGCGGGCAGTTCGATGCGTGAACCAGAGTCATGGTTGCCGGCGATCATCACGATGGTCAGCGTCGGCTGTTGCTCATGGGCACTGACGATGAAGTCGTAGAGCCGCTCCTGGGCGGTGACCGGCGGGTTGACGGTGTCGAAGATATCGCCGGCGATCAGCAGCGCATCGGGCTGTTCTGCCGCCAGTTGGCGCAACAGCCATGCGAGGAAGCAGCTGTGCTCGAAATCGCGATCCTGGCCGTGCAGGCTTTGCCCAAGGTGCCAGTCGGAAGTGTGAAACAGACGCAAGGCAGACTCCGTGAAATTCAGCGAGGGTTGTTGTTGTAGCAAACGCGCTCGCCCGCCCAGGGGCGCTGCGCCCCCAGCGCGGGTGAGCCCGCTTGCTACCTGGCAACAGACAAAAAATCATTTGGGATAAAGCGGCGGCAGGCTGCCGTTGTCGCTGACTGGGTCTTGCACGCGTTCGCTTTGGGGCAGGGTGCGGATCGCGCGCCACAGGTCTTCGCCTTGCCAGTGCTGGCCGGTTTCGCTGTAGAGCGCGCCGTTGAGACCGTCCAGGGCATCGGACAAGGGCACGAAGCGCGCCGCCATGTCGGCCAGGGTTTCTGCCTGCTGCCGGGCCCAGGCGTCCAGGGCCTGGCGCGTGGCTTGCGGGTCGTTGGCCAGGCTGGCGCGCTTGAGGTCGTCCAGCAGGGTGCGCGGGCTCGGGCCGGTTTGCGTGGCGCGCAGGATCGCGGGTTGCCAGCGTGCGCGCCACCACAGGCCGAAACCCAGCAGGGTGGTGATGGCCAGCACCAGGGTGCTCAGTTGCCATGGCCACAGCGCGCGGTTGTCGGCGGGCGCGGTGCCCGGCGTGGCGCTGGCCGGGGTATCGACCACCAGGCTGGGGTTGACCGCCACTTGCAGGGTACGCGCCGGCAGGCTGCTGCGCTCCAGATGATCTTCATGGGTGTTCCACCACACCACCTCCACGGCCGGCAGCTCGAAGGTGCCGCTGCGGCTGGGCACCAGGGCCTCGCGGTCTTCGCGGCTGCCGATCAGGCCGCGTTCGGTGTTCTGGTTGCTCAGCACCGGTTGGTCCGGGTAGCGGCGCAAGCCGTTGACGGCGGTGGCCGGCAGCGGTGGCAACTGGGCGCTGGACAGGCCTTCGGCCTTGAGGGTCAGGCTGCGGGTCAAGGAGTCGCCGACCTGGCTTTGCGCCGGATCGGGGTTCCAGCTTTCGCTCAGGCTTAGGCTGCGGGCCGGCAACCAGGGCGTGTCGGCCGGGTAGGCGGCGGGTTTGGCCTTGACCTCCAGGGGTATTTGCGCCGAGCTGACGCGCATCAACTTGCCCTGCCGTGGGGGCTGGCCGTTCTCGGTGTCCACCAGCGTGGCGCTGAACACTTGGGCCGGGATCAGCAGTTCGCCGCTGTGTTGCGGGTAGATCGCGTAGCGCAACTCGATCACGCCGTGGCGCAAGCCGTTGATGAGCTTTTCGTAGGTGCGCGATTCCCCCAGTTGTTCGATGCGCGCGTCGGGGATGTGCAGTGGGGTCAGGCTGCTGTCGTCGTACAGCGACACCGAGTGGTAGATGCGCAGGGTCAGGATGGCCTGGGCCTGCACATAGACGCTGGCCTGGTCGAGGCTGGCGTCGATGAACACCGCTTGCAGGTTGTCGACGCGCTCGTTGGTGGCGTTTTCCAGCACCTGCAGGGCGATGGCCGGGCTTTGGGCCTGGCCCAGTTGCAGCGATGGGATTTCTACGCTGCCGGTGCGCCGCGGCAGCAGGGTGATGATCCAGCGCGTGGTGGCGCGGCTGTCGTCGCCCAGGGTGGTGAGCTGGTTGACCTGGCGTGTGCCGCGTACCTCGAACAGGTTGTCCAGGGGCGTCAGGTCGGGTTTGCCGAACAGGGTGACGTCGTTGGATTCGAGGGTCAGTTCCACGGTTTCGCCCGCGTTCAGGCGGCTGCGGTCGACACTGGCGAGCAGTTGCGCGGCCTGGGCCTGGGTGGCGCAGAGCGTCAGGGCAAGCAAGAGAAGGGCGCAGCGGGTCATCGAGTTTTTCCCTGATCCTGTTGGTGTTGCTGTTCGTACCAGAACTTGCGCTTGAGCAGCTCGCCCGGGTCGTCGGGGATCTGGCGCAGCCACTGTTCCAGTGCCTGGCGGTGTTCTTCGTCGCTGCCCGCCACGGCGCCGCGCAGGGGCGGGGTGGTGGTGGCGTCATCACTCGGCTCGCCAGGCGGGTTGTCAGTATGGCCCGGTTGCCGTGGCTCCTGGGGTTGCCCTTCACCTGCGGCCGAAGGTTGTTCGGTGGATGGCTGGTCGCTGTCGCCGGCCTTGGGGGCGCCGCCGGGGTTGGACTGAGCCGGTTCGCCGTCGTTGTCGGCCGGCGGCTGGGTGGCTTGCGGGGCGGGCGGCTGTTGCTGGAGCAAGCGTTCGATCAGGGCTTTGTTGCGCAGGGCCGGTTGCAACTCGGGTTGCCGCTCAAGGGCCTGTTCGTAAGCGTCCAGCGCGGCCTCCAGTTCGCCGCTGCGGGCCAGGGCGTTGCCGCGATTGTAGTGGGCGCGGGCGTCGTTGCCCTGGGCGAAGCGCTCGGCGGCAGTGGCGTAGTCGCCGGCTTCATACAGGGCCACGCCTTGCCACTGCGGGTCCTGGAAGTGCCGGGCGGCCTCCAATGGGCGCTGTTGCTCCAGCAGGCGCTGGCCCTGTTGGTCTGGGCGCAGCCACAGGTCGTTGAAGTCCAGGGCCTGGCTGGGCTGCGGCAGCATGAACAGCAGCGGCAGGCAAAACAGCCAGCCCCGGCGCCCGGCGCACGCGGCCAGCAGCAACAATGGCAGTAGCAGCCAATGGCCCTGGTCGGCCCAGGTATCCAGGCGCAGGGTCTGGCCGTCGCTGCGCAAGGCGCGGGGGCCGTCCAACAGGCCGAGGCCGCGCAGGTCGTTGTCGTCCAGGCGCGCCTGGCGGTAGCGCCCGCCCAAGTCATTGGCAAAGGCCCTGAGGCTGGGGCTGTCCAGGCGAGAGACGAGAATCGCCCCTTGTTCGTCCTTGAGCAGGCTGCCGTCCTCCTGGGTCACGGGCGCGCCTTCGCGGCTGCCGATGCCGAGCATCAGCCACTGCGGGCCGTGGCTACCCAGGGCCTGGCGGATGCCTTGGCGTTCCTGCTCCGACAGGGTCGAGCCGATCAGCAGGATGCGGCCCTGGCCGAGGGCGCCGCGTTGGAGCAGGGTCAGGGCCTTTTCCACCGCCAGGTCGGCGCGTTGCCCGGGTTGGGGCATGATCGAGGGCTTGAGGGTTTCCAGCAGGTTGCGGCTGGTGGCCAGGTCATCGGACAGCGGCACCAGGGTGTGGGCGCTGCCGGCGTAGACGACGATGGCGGTCTGCGCGTCGCTGCGGTAGTGCAGCAGGTCCAGCAGTTTGCGCCGCGCTTGTTCCAGGCGATTGGGCGTGACGTCGCTGGCGAGCATTTGCGGGGTCAATTCCAGTACCACCACCAGCGGGTCGGCGGGTTTCTGGCTGGTTTGCTCCACGCGTTCCCAACTGGGGCCGAGCAGCGCCAGCACGGCCAACAGCCACGCCAGCCCCAGCACGATCCACGGTAAGCGGCTTTCGCGGCCATTGCCGCCGGTGAGCAGCACGCGGTGGAAGGCGGGCGGCAGAATCATCTGCCAGCGCCCGGCGCGTTTTTGCCGGTGCCACAGGTGCCACAGCAACCACCCCAGCAGGGGCAGCACCAGTAGCCAGCCGGGGCGCAGCCATTGCGGCCAGAGGGCAATCATCGGCGCCTCCGCAGCCGCAGGCGTTTAAGGCGTTGGCGCCAGTCTGGCAGCGGTTGCAGGAAGTGCTTTTTGTTGAGCAGGCGTTGCACCGGGTTATCCGGCCAGCGCTCGCGCACCACCAGCAGCATGCTCAGCAACAGGGCCAGCGCCAGCGGCCAGTGGTAAAGGCCCTGGGCGGGGCGGGCCTGGGTCGGTTGCTGGGTGACGGGTTCGAGTTGGTCGAGGGTGTTGCGGATAGCCTGCAATTGCTCGGCATCGCGGGCGCGGAAGTAGCGCCCGCCGGTGACCCGGGCGATGTCTTCTAGGGTCGGTTCGTCCAGGTCCAGGCTCGGGTTGACCCCCAGTACGCTCAGGGTGCCGCTTTGCTGTGGGTCGGCGCCGATGCCGATGGGGTAGATGGTTACGCCTTCTTCAGCCGCCAGCCGTGCGGCGGTGAGTGGGTCGATTTCGCCGCCGTTGTTGGCACCGTCCGTGACCAGGATCAGCACCCGGCTCTGGGCCGGGCGTTGGCGCAGGCGCTTGAGGCCCAGGCCGATGGCGTCGCCGATGGCGGTGTTCTTGCCAGCGATGCCGATGCGGGCTTCGTCGAGCCAGGTGCGCACGGTGTTGCGGTCGAAGGTCAGCGGAGCCTGCAAGTAGGCCTGGCTGCCGAACAGGATCAGGCCTACGCGGTCGCCTTCGCGCTGCTCCAGGAAGTCGCCCAGCAGGTGCTTGACCAGGGTCAGGCGGCTGACGTCTTCGTCTTGCCATTGCATGTCGGGGAAGTCCATCGAACCGGAGACGTCCACCGCCACCAGCAGGTCGCGGCCACTGGCGGCAATCGGTAGCGGCTCGCCGAGCCATTGCGGGCGGGCGGCGGCGCCCAGCAGCAACAGCCACAACAGGATAAACGGGGCCTGCTGGCGCCAAGTGGGCAGGTTGGCCCGGGCGCGGCGCCGGGCCAGGCCTTCGAGGTCGGCGAGGAAGCTGACGCTCAGGGCCGGCTCGCCGCTGTCGGCCACCGGCAGCAGGATGCGCAGCAGCCAGGGCAGCGGCAGCAGGGCGAAGAGCCAGGGCCAGGCGAACTCAAACATGTTTGCGGATCCAGGTTTCGACCGCTTGGGTCAGGCCGGCGATGGCCTTGTCGTCGAGCTTGCATTCGGGCTTGTAGGCGCCTTCGACCAACACCATCCAGCGTGTCAGGCCAGCGGCCGGGCAGCGGTTGTCGAGGAACGCCAGCCATTTGCGGCCATTGAGGGTGTGGCTCTGGCTATAGGGGTAGTGGTTGCGGCACAGGCGCTTGAGCAGGCCATTGAGCTGTTGCAGCCAGGCGCCGGCCGGTGCGCCGTCGTAGGGTTTGGGCAGCAGCGCCAGTTCGGCCAGGGCGGCGAGGCGCACTGGGTCCAGGGGTTGTTCGGTGCGGGCCAGCGGTGCCCGGCGTGGCAGGAAGCGCCGCAGTTGCCACAGGCCGAACCCCAGTGCCGGCAGCAGCAATGCCAGCAGCCACCAGCCCGGCGCGGGCGGCCAGAACGCCACGGGCGGCGGGGCAATCAGCGGTTGCAACTGCGCCAGTTCGTTCATGGGGTTTTCCCCGGGCGCTGCTGCGGGTTCAGGTATTCGCGCAGTTGCTCGACCATCTCGCTTTGGGTACTCAGGGGCATCAGCAGCACCCGCAGTTTTTGCGCCAGCAGTTCCCAACGGGCGATGCGCGCTTCGCTCTGGGCGCGGTAGGCCTGGCGCAAGTCGTAGTTGAGGGTGTCCAGTTCCAGTTGCGCGCCGCGTTCGGCGAAACGCAACAGGCCGGCGGCGGGCAGGGCGTGGTCCAGCGGGTCGGACAGCGGCAGCAACAGCAGGTCGCAATGGCGCGACAGCAGGCTCAATTGCTGTTCGGCGCCGTCGGACAAGGCGCGTTCGTCGCAGATCACGATCACCAGGCTACCGGGGCGCAGCACCTCGCGGGCGCGGCGCAGGGCCATGCCCAGGGCGTCGCGGTCTGGTTCGCTGTCGGTGCCCAGGCCCTGGTTGACCCGCACGAGGCGGTTGAGCAGTTGCAGCAGGCTCTGCTTGCTGCGCCGCGGCTTGACTTCGTAGTGCTGGTTGTCGCCGAACACCAGGCCGCCGACCCGGTCGTTGTGGCCCAGTGCGGCCCAACCGATGAGGCTGGCGGCCTGGGCGGCGAGCACCGATTTGAACATCAGCCCGGAGCCGAAGAACAACCGGCGGCTTTGCTCGACCATGATAAAAATCGGCCGCTCGCGCTCTTCGTGGAACAGCTTGGTGTGGGGTTCCTGGGTGCGGGCGGTGACGCGCCAGTCGATGGTGCGCACGTCGTCGCCGGCCTGGTAGACCCGCACCTGGTCGAAGTCCACGCCGCGCCCGCGCAGCTTGGAGTGGTGCAGGCCGATCAGCGGGCTGCGCTGGCTGGGGGTGGAAAACAGCTGCACTTCGCGCACGCGGTGGCGCATCTGGATCAACTCACCCAGGCTGACGCGGATTCCCGGTTCGCTGGCGGCCATGGGGCTCAAGCGACGGCTACGACGTCGAGGATGCGTTGCACCACGCGGTCCTGGTCGATGCCCGCGGCCTCGGCCTCGAAGGACAGGATGATGCGGTGGCGCAGCACGTCGAACAGCACAGCCTGGATGTCTTCGGGGCTGACGAAGTCGCGCCCCGCCAGCCAGGCGTGGGCGCGGGCGCAGCGGTCCAGGGCAATGGAGCCGCGCGGGCTGGCGCCATAGGCGATCCACTCGGCCATTTCCGGGTCGAATTTGGCCGGTGTGCGCGTGGCCATCACCAGTTGCACCAGGTATTCCTCCACGGCGTCGGCCATGTACAGGCCGAGGATTTCCTTGCGCGCGGCAAAAATCGCCTGCTGGCTGACCCGCCGCTCGGGCTTGGTTTCGCCGTTGAGGGCTTCGCCACGGGCCTGTTGCAGGATGCGCCGCTCGACGGCGGCATCGGGGAAGCCGATTTTCACGTGCATCAGGAAGCGGTCGAGCTGGGCTTCGGGCAGCGGGTAGGTGCCTTCCTGCTCGATGGGGTTCTGCGTGGCCATCACCAGAAACAGCGGTGACAACTCGTAGGTGCTACGCCCGACGCTGACCTGGCGCTCGGCCATGGCTTCGAGCAACGCCGACTGGACCTTGGCCGGGGCGCGGTTGATTTCGTCGGCCAGCACCAGATTGTGGAAGATCGGCCCTTGCTGGAACACGAAGCTGCCGGTTTCCGGGCGATAGATCTCGGTGCCGGTGATGTCGGCGGGCAGCAGGTCGGGAGTGAACTGGATGCGATGGAACTGCGCTTCAATGCCTTCGGCCAACTCTTTGATGGCCTTGGTCTTGGCCAGCCCCGGCGCGCCCTCGACCAGCATGTGGCCGTCGGCGAGCAAGGCGATGAGCAGGCGCTCGATGAGTTTTTCCTGGCCGAGAATCTGCGTTGAAAGAAAGGTTCGCAGCGCGAGCAGCGCTTCACGATGTTCCATCGATGACGGTTCCTGGAAGGGGGTGGCCCGAGGCGTCGAAATAACCCGCGGGCTGGGGTGGCTACTTTAATCCATCGCGGGGGGTGGCGACTAACGGCTTTTTCGCCGCTAGCCGTCACTACAGAGGCCGGATGGGCGCCACCATCGCGAGCAGGGGTACTTGCCGGTTGTCGAGCTGGGGGTGTTCCCGCCCGCCACAAGCGGGCCTTGCCCGCAATGAGGCCGGTACAGGCAAGCATTTATCGCGGTGGGAATACTGCGCTCCCACAGGCGTTGCATCAGCCTCTCAGCGCAAGCGCCCCGGCAGCGGCATTGCCAAACGTCTGCGCAAACTGCACCTGCGGCGCGCCATCCACCAATTTCTTCAGCCGCTGGTTGAACGCCCGGCTCACCGCGTACTGGCCGCCGGACACGGTGCGGAACTGCGCCGTGAGGGTCACGCCGTTGAGGTCCATCTTGTCGACGCCGAATACCTCCAGCGGGCCTTGCAGGTTGTACTTGAGGAAGCTGTCTTCGCGGATCGAATGGCCGGTTTCGCGGATCAGCTCCAAGGCCTTGTCCACGTCTGTGTCGTAGGTGAACTGCACCGAGAAGAACGCATAGGCAAACTGCCGCGACTGGTTGGTGACGGCTTTGATCTGGCCGAACGGCACCGAATGCACGAAGCCCTTGCCGTCGCGCAGGCGCAGGGTGCGGATGGTCAGGCCTTCGACGGTGCCGGCGTGGCCGGAGTCGAGCACCACCCAGTCGCCGATGGACAGGGTGTCTTCGATGATGATGAACAGGCCGGTAATCACGTCCTGCACCAGTTGCTGCGAACCAAAACCGATGGCCAGGCCCACCACCCCGGCACCGGCCAACAGCGGCGCGACGTTGATGCCCAGGTTGGCCATGGTGGTGATGGCGCAGATCACCACCAGGATGATTTTCACCGCGTTGCGCAGCAGCGGCAGGATGGTCTTGATCCGGGTGCTGGGCTGGCGGCTGGAGCGCTTGTTGGCCGGTGGCTTGAGGGCTTCCTGAATGGCGGTGTCCAGCACCACCCAGAACAGCCAGGTGACTAGCAGGATCAAGCCGATGCTGCTCAACGAGTCGCTGATGGCCCGGCCCACGGCGTTGCGCTGGGCAAACTCGAACAGCGACACCCCCCAGATGCGCCCCAGGATCTCGATAAAGGCAACCGCCATGACGATGCGCAACAGCGCATGCAACAGGCTGAGGAAGCGTTCCTTATAGGCGCTGCTGCGTTGCACCGCCACCGCGCTGCGGGACCTGAACAGGTGCTGCAACAGGGTGCTGAGGAACACCGTGGCAATCAGCAGCACGGTGGTGAACAGGGCGCAGCGCAGGGCTTTCTGGCTGTCTTCGCCGGCGCCGATCAGGTTGATTGCCGACACCAGCACCATCAGGAGGATGGGCCAGTACCACAACCCGGAAAAAATCCGCAGCGACTCCTGTAGCGCCGGTTGCTTCAAGCGCTGGGCCAGGGAGCGGTTGCGGATCAGGTGCGCCACCGGGCGGCGCAGGCGGATCACCAGCAGGCCGAACACCACCGAGGCCAGCAGGCCGGTGAGCACCGCGACGCTGCTGGTGATGTTGGAGCCCAATTGCCGGGCGATCTGCGGGCTGGTCAGGGCATCGCTGAGAGCGGCGAGAAAGCCGATCAAGAACAACGGCTGCGGGCAGTAGTGGCGGATGATCCGTACCGCCGGGCGCTTGTGCCCCAGGTTGAACATCACGATCACGCCCAGCAGCACCGAGGTGGAGACAATCCCGCTGCTGGTGGCATAGGCAAAACACAAAGCCAGGGCGCGGCCCACCGACGTGGGCAGCCAGTGGCTGACGTACAGCGTCAGGGGCAGGCAGATGAGCGCGGGCAACGTCCAGGGCAGGGCATAGCCCAACACCGCCAGCAGGCGTGGGCGGGCCTTTACAAAACCGCGACGCTGCAAACGCGCCACCGCCCAGCGCCCGAGCAGGTTCAGGGTGGCGAAGGTACCGACCCACAGGGCCGACAACAGCACAAAATCCCCGGCCACGCTCCACGGCGAGCGCTGCGACGGCTGGTTGACCAAGCGCCCCACCTCATCCGCAGCGCGGTCGGCCCGTAAGCGCCAGGCGTCGATCAGGTGCTCGTTGAGGTCCAGTTTGTCTTGCACTTGTTCGATGCTGGAGCTGATGGCGCCGAGCAAACCGCCCTCGACCAACAGTTCGGCCTTGGCCGGCTCAGGCTCGGCGGCCGGGGTGGGTTCAGGGGCTGCATGCAGCGCGGCGCTGGCGCACAACAGCCAGGCGCCGAGCAGTCGGGCGGTACGGGACGTGAACAAAATGCAGGCTCCTTACGCCAGGGTCTGTAAGGAACTGATCGGTTTTAGCCCTGGGAGTTCGGTTTTATCTGCCTGCGGCGGCCCTGGCTTCAGGCTTGGGCCAGGCGCCCAACGCGTAACCAGCCCACGACCACCAGAAGCACAGGTAGCCAAACAATGGTCAGCGATCGGCCTGTAGGGCGAAGGGGAGGTTTAGCACCCGCAGGCCGGGGTCTTTATGCCAGTCGAAGTTCTTGAGCAACGGCACGATGGCTACACCGACCTGTTGGCGAACCAGGTCGGCGATGCCAATGATCGAGTTCAGTTCCAGAATCTCCAACGGCTCGACCGATTCGCTCTTGATGATCGACTGCACTTTGCGGCCCACCGCCGTGGACCTGTCGTAGCGAATGAACGGCTGGGTTTTGAGCAACTCCACGGCATCGTCGATACCGGCGGTCTGTGTGGCATTGGCCATCATGGCGATGGGTTCGTTGTAGAGCAGGGTCCAGCTCAACGGCGCCCGAGCCGACCAAGCCGCGCCCTTTGGCGGCTATAAACAGTCGGGTAACGGGCGCGAGTGGGGTGAGGCGGGATTTGACCAGTACCTGGAGAGCAAGTCGCTGTTCGGGTACTTGCCGCTCTAGGGGAGCCTAAAGGGCGACAGTTTAGTTGTCGCCCTGAATAGCCGTTCCGAGGCCTGGCCGCTGCTAGCGGACCTGTTTGTGATGCCCACCTTCCAGTTTTCGGTGTCAGCGGCTTTCAATCTGCGCCTGCAACTGGCCGCCAACAATCGAGATTTCTTTGTACTGCTGACCCTCGCGCAGCACGAACAACGCATCCATCCCGCGTGCCTGGGCCAGGCGTGGGCCCTGGGTTTCGCCCAAGACCATCAGCGCCGTGGCCCAGGCATCGGCGAGCATGCACGAGGCCGCCACCACGGTGACGGCGGCGAGCCGATTGCGCAGCGGTGCGCCGGTAGCCGGGTTCATGGTGTGGGCATAGGACTGACCGGCCACGTCCACCCAATGTCGATAGTCCCCGGAGGTCGCGATAGCGGCATCGCTGAGTTCCATCACACCCATCACTTCACGCACGCCGCGGGTGGGCTTTTCCAGGGCCACGGCCCAGCGCCGGCCGTCAGGTTTCATGCCCCGGGCGCGCATCTCGCCATCGATGCCGACCAGGTAGCGGGTGATACCCAAACCCTCCAGGCAACGGCCCAGCTCATCCACGCCAAAACCTTTAGCGATGCCACTCAAATCCAGGTTCAGCGCCGAGCGCTTGCGCACCTGATTGCGTTGCGAGTCAACCACTAGCGCGGCGCTGGACAACACGCGGGGGCTCGGCGCCAGGGTACCGAGCGCTTGCTCCGGGCCCGTCTGCTCCCCAGGGCCGAACCCCCAGGCGTTGACCAGATCACCCACCGCGATGTCGAAGGCGCCGCCGGATTGCTGACTGACGCGCAGTGCAGCAGCCAGCACCGTGGCCAGTTCCTTGGGAACGGGCACCCATTCGTGAGCGGGGGCGGCGTTGAGGTGGTTGAGGTCCGAGCCGGGTTTCCAGGTGGACATTTGTTGGTCCACCCGAGCCACGGCGTGGGCTAGGCGACGGCCAACATCGTCGACATCGATCCCGGCGTTGGCATAAAACAGGGCGGTGTAGCGAGTGCCCATGGTTTCACCGCTCAGGCTGTGGCGCGGCAACTCAGTAGACGTCTTCACGGTAGCGTCCTTGTGCCTTGAGGGTCAGCACATTCAGGTTCAGAGGCGCCAACACCTCATCGAGGGCCTGCATCACGCCTTTGGCCATTTCGCGGCTGCCACACACCAGCACCTGGGCGCCTTTTTCAATCAGTCGGCGCAAGGCCGGCGCATCGCCGATCAGCCGGTCTTGCACATAGCTGTGGTCCTGGCTCTGAGAGAAGGCGGCGCGCAGTGCCGTGAGGCGGTGGTCCGACAAGTATTGGTTAAGCTGCGGCTCGTAGAGAAAGTCCGAGGCCGGGTTGCGCCCACCCCAATACAAGTGCATGGGGTGCCGGGCCTTGTTGTTACGGATAAAACCGGCCAGAGGACCGATGCCGGTGCCGGCGCCGATGAGGATCACCGGGTGGGCGCCCGATGCCGGGCGAAATTGCGGGTTGGGCTGGATAAACGCCTCAATATGCGCGCCGATGCCCAGGCCATGAAGGAACTCCGAGCACAGGCCACCGCTGTGTTTACGCACGCAGATCTCCAGCACGCCGTCCTGGGAGCCGCTGGCCAACGAGTAAAAACGCGGGATCGGGCTGCCGGGGGGCACAATCCCCACCAGGTCGCCGGCCAGAAAGCCCGGCAATTTGCCGCGGGCTTTGAAGCGCAGTATGTGGGTCGGCGCGTTCACCTGTTCGCCATAGACAACCCGCTCTGTCAGTTGCAATTGATGTGTACGCGGCGGCTGCGGGGTGTGAACCAGCAGCAGTTCCTGGCCCAACGCTTCGCCCAGCGCGTGGCCCCAGCGCGCAAACGCCTGAGAGGACTGGCGGTTGACGGTTTCCAGCCCCAGCAAGGGCGAGCCACCGGCCTGGGACATTGCCTCCTGGACCTGATGGGCGTACTGACAGAACTGCGTAAACTGGCGGTCGCCCAGGCCCAGCACGGCAAAGGGCAGGCCGGGCTTGAGGCCGGTCTTGGCCAACCGCGCCAGGAACTGCGAAGCCGAGGCCGGTGCATTGCCGTCTCCGTGGGTCGCGGTGAGGATCAACACCCGTTGGGCAGTGGGGTAGTCGCCCGTCCATTCATTCATCGGCGCGCTATGCACCTGATGGCCACTGCGGCGCAGTGCGTCGTGCAAGGTGTTGGCAAAGCCCCAGGTGCTGTTGTTTTCACTGCCCACCAGAATCACGCTGTCGGCGCAGTGGGCCGGGGTGTTGTGGCGGATAGTCGGGCCAGCCTTGCGGCGGCGCCACCACAACAGGATGCCGGTCACGCTCATCAGCGGCACGCAGAGGGCGCAGAGCCCAAGCAGCAGGCCTAGCCACCAGAGGCCTTCGCCGGTGTGCAACCGAAAGATCAACTCGTAGAGGTTGTGCATCGGGTCGTAGGCTTGATACGACAACAAGGCGCCGCTGGCCTGATCCACGTACCCTTCGCCTTGGGCCGTGCGCAGGGAAAACACATCGCGCGGGTTGCCAGGGCTGGGGAAGACCAGCTCGCGCAGGTCGTTCAGGTCGGTGGCCTGCAACGCTTGCAGCTTCCCTACTGGCAAGGCCGGGCCGGTGCTGACGTGGGCGGGGAAGGCAGGCTCTGGTTGACTGCCGTCGGCGATAAAACCGAAGCCGGTGGCGGACATGTAAAGCCCGCTCAATGCCGACAGCAGCAGCCCGAGCAGTGCCAGGCGCCCGACTTCAGCATGCCAGCGCTGGCTGAAGGTACCCCGCAGTGGCCGCAGCAGGTTGCGCCAGCCGCCCAGGCGCCGGGCCAGCAATAGCGCACCCGACACCGACAGCATCAGCATGAACAGCGCGCCGGCTCCCGATACGCCGTGGCCCGGCGTGCCAAGAAACAGTGAGCGGTGCAGTTCTTTCACCCAACGGGAGAACGGGGAGGGCTCGTATGGGGCGAGGCCTTGGCCGGTCAGTGGGTTGACCGTTTGCGCCCCGGCCTGGCCGTTCTGGTTGTAGTAGACGAGCACCGTGCCGGACGCTGTGCGCTGGATCTGCTCCACGCCCGGAAAGTGGCTGGCAATGCGTCCGGCCAGTTGGCCGACATTGAGTTGCCCAGTAGAAGTGGGCGTGCTTTGCAGGTGCTCCAGGGCCGGCTCGACGGACAGGATCGCGCCGCTGATGGCCAACAGCATGACCAACAGGGCGGCGATCAGGCCAGGTAGGGAATGGAACTGGCGAAGCATGTTCAGCCTCCAGAAATGGCGGGTGCTACAGGTCGTAAGTAAAGGAACTGACGTAGGTATTGCCGGGCGCCGGCTTGCCTGCGCCCTCAGACGTCAAGGGCACGCTGACATCAGCGCGGGCATCGCGTTTGTCTTCGACGGCGCTGTCGATGCGGATCTGATACCCGGCATCAATCAGGGTGTCGGTCAGTTCGACGCTGACTTTGAGCGTGCGCCCGCTGCCGACACTGGCGCCGCTGACCCCGTCGAACTCGCTTGGGTTCATTGCGCTGCCCCGGGCCCAGTCGCCCAGATGCTTGTAGTACTTGGCCTTCTTACCGGCCACCCAAAGGGTTTTTTGGTATTGGCCGTTGGCGTCGGTCACGTAGATCGCCAGGTAAGCTTCATTGCCGCTGTAGTTCTTGAGCTGGGTGGTCAAGGTCACTTCACGGGCCTGGGCCAGGCCCGGCAGGGCAATGGCGCCGGCAAGGCAAGTGGCTGCGATGATCTTTTTCATGGGGGTGTCCTTTTTGATCGTTAGGCCAAGAGCCTGGACCTGCTTGCTGACAGCAACCTGAAGCGCAGGAAAAACTCATCGGCAGGTAAGGCATCACTCGGTGAGCGGGGTGCCGAGGTAATCCCTGGCATCGCCGTCGTCGAGGAAATGGATCTCGAACGTGCGCAGGCGCAGTGAGGCCGGCGAATAGCTGGCTTCGATGGCATTGCCTTTGCGGTCCAACCCCTTGAGCTCGTAACAACCGTCGTCGACCTTGATGCGTTGCACGCTCCAGCCGTATTGCCGCTCTACCTGCTGACGCAGGGTTTCGCGCGGTTGCCAGTCGCTCACCGGGTCGCTGCAATGGTCATCCGCCAGGGCGTAACCACTGAGCAGCAGGCTCAGCAGCGTGGTGTTGGCAATAAAACCTGATTTCATGATCTGTCTCCTGCCGAGGTCGGCGTCAGGGGCGTACCTTAAGGTGCATTCCTGACAACCAGCTGAATCTTCAGATTCACGTCAGGTAAGGCAATTAAGCTGCTGCACGACAACCATCCCAGGAGATGCCAGATGCGGGTTTTATTGGTCGAGGACGCAGCGGGGTTGGGGGAGGCAGTGCGCGAACAGATTGCCGATGATGGCCACGCCGTCGATTGGGTGCAGCGCCTGGAGCATGCGCGCAACAGCGTGCGTACCACGGTGTACGACTTGATCCTTCTGGATCTGATGCTCCCGGATGGCCGGGGGCTGGAATTTTTACGTCAGCAACGCTCGGCAGGGGACGTGACCCCGGTGATTATCCTGACTGCACAGGATCAGATTTCCGATCGTATTGCCGGCCTCAATGCTGGCGCCGACGACTACCTGGTCAAACCGTTCGACTTGTTTGAACTCTCGGCCCGTGTGGCAGCGGTGGCCCGACGTTATAGCGGCAACCCCAATCCGCAGATCAAGCTCGGTGATGTGCAGGTCGACATGAGCGCCCGCACAGTGCAACGGGCCGGCGCGACGGTGGACCTGACGGCGCGGGAGTGGGCGCTGTTCGAGGCTTTTGTGCAACGCCCCAGCGCGTTGCTGTCCAAGTCGCAGTTGGAGGACCGGCTGTATGCCTTCGGCGCCGAAATCGAGAGCAATACCATCGAGGTCTACATCAGCCGGCTGCGTAAAAAACTCGGCCGCGAGCTGATTGAAACCGTGCGGGGCATGGGCTACCGGTTGATGTCCGTATGAAGCCGTCGTCAAGCCTGCAAAAACGTCTCGGCCTGGGTTTGACGTTGGGCACGACCTTGCTGTGGCTGGCGGCGACCGTCGGTGCCTGGCTGGTGGTGCAACATGAATTGAACGAGGTGTTCGACAGCGCGCTGCAAGAGACTGCACAGCGCATCCTGCCCCTGGCCGTGCTGGAAATCAGCAACCGGGAAGACCCCACGCAGGCGCAGCATGTCGCCACCCTGAAAATGCACAAGGAACACCTGACGTACCTAGTGCGCGATGCCAAGGGCCAGGTGCTGATGCAGTCCCACGACGCCAACCCGAAGATCTTCAACCCACACCCTGTCGAAGGCTTTTCAACCACTAAAAAATACCGTTTGTACGGCGCCAGTGCGCTGCGTGAGACGGTGTTCATCGAAGTCGCCGAACCGCTGAAGCACCGCCGTGAAGCAGCGTGGGAAGCGTCGCTTGCCTTGTTGTTGCCCCTACTGGTGCTGATCCCCATCAGCCTGTTAGGCACCTGGATGTTTGTGCGCATCAGCCTGCGCAGCGTATTGGCCTACCGTCGTGCCGTGGAAGCGCGGGGCGTGGGTGATCTGTCGCCGATCAGCGGAGCGCGATTGCCGGCGGAAATCGCGCCACTGGCCGAGGCGGTCAATCATCTACTGGAACGTTTGCGCAAGGCGTTGGAGGCCGAGCGCAGCTTTACGGCCAACAGTGCCCATGAACTGCGCACGCCACTGGCCGCGACCTTGGCGCAGATTCAGCGTTTGCAACACGAAGCGCCCGAGGGCCCGTTGCGGTTACGCGCGGCTAAAATCGAAAGCGCGTTGCGCGAACTGGCTCGGCTCTCGGAAAAACTCATGCAGTTGGCCAAGGCCGAGGGGGGCGGGCTGTTGTCCGAAACGCCCCAGGACCTCATCCCGCTGCTGGCCCATGTGGTCGATGAGTGGTACCACAGCAGTGGGCACCGGATCGAGCTGCACCTGCCAACCCAGACGAGTGTGTACTCGACGATAGACCCGGACGCCTTCGCCATTCTGTTGCGCAACCTGATCGAGAACGCACTCAAGTATGGCGCTGCGGATCAACCAGTCGAAGTCAGCCTCACCCATCAGGCGCTGCTGCGGGTGGTCAATGGTGGTCCGCCGGTGCCCGCGCCGGTGTTGCAGCAACTCACCGAGCGTTTTGTGCGCGGTCACAGTGAAATCAGCGGTTCAGGGCTGGGGTTGGCGATTGCCAAAGCCGTTGTGCAGGGTGTCAACGCGAGAATGAAATTGGTCTCCCCTGCAACAGGGCGACAGGAGGGGTTCGAGGTCTGCGTCTGGTTACCGCTCGCCAAAATCCCAGCCGGTCGCCAGGCTGCGCTTGGCGCTCCCTGCGCGTCGAGAACACCCCCCGAGCGTTGAATTCGTGGCGTGGCACGGGCGGTAAATGAATCACAGGCACGGATCATCCACTGCTTGCGCTCGGCTTCAAGTAACCGCGTGCTGCCTCACCTTGCGACTCAAACCCGGGGTCTTGCCCGTAATGCGCTTGAATGCGCGACTGAAAGCGGCCTGGGAGGTATAGCCCAAGCGCTGCGCCACCTCTTCAATCGGCAGCCTTTCGAGGGTCAGCCACTGGCTTGCAAGCCGCATTCGCAGTTCGGTGACATAGCGCAGCGGGGTCATGCCAATCGTCACTTGAAAGCGGTCCGCGAAGACCGAACGCGAGGTATTGCATTGCTCTGCCAACTGCGCGACGGTCCAGTCGCGGCCCGGTTGTTGATGGAGCGCCAGCAGTGCACCGGCCAAGCGTGGATCGCGCAAGGCGGCGACCAGGCCAGAAGCATTCCCGCAGGCGCACTCCACCCAACCGCGAACGACCATGGCGGCCACCACGTCGGCCAACCGCGCGAGGATACCGGCGAAGCCGACACGGGCGGCACTGACCTCGCGTTCCATGGTGGTCAGGATTGGCACCAGCCCGGGGTAACGCTGGCCGCCGGCATCAATCAGCATGAGGCCCGGCATCAGCCGGCCAAGGCCATGGATACTGCCCAGTTCAAACTCCATGCAACCACTGAACACAAGGGTGCTCGGCGTGGGGCTGGCATCGGTTCCGGTATCCACCGCGCTGACGGTGTCACCTAAGGGCGCGCCGTTTAGACGGTCGATGTCTTGAACAGGCACGTGGGAATGGGAAGACAGTTGATGGGCTGCGCCGTGGGAGATGAACACGGCGTTGCCGGCAGACAGCGCGTAGGTGCTGCCGTCCTCCATTCGCATTAGCGCATGGCCGACGGCCATGAAGTGGAACCAGGCATGCCCAGGTTTTTCCGCGAAACCCAAACCAAAGGTTGGGCCCGTTTGGATACGCCGGTATTCAACGCCACGTAGGCGCATGCCACGCAACAGCTCGTTGATGAGGTCCGAGGAAAGCGCAAACTGATCTGCAGGCATCGTTCAGGTGTTTTAGTCAAAAAGTAGAGACTTTGGATCATAGATCATCCAGTTTTCGGCGCCTAGACTTCGGCTCGCAATGAATATTGGGAGATCCGTGCAATGACTGACTGTGTATGTAACGCCGTGTCCGACCGCCATCCCGGCGTCGGCGCGGATGTAGAGCCTGCGACGCCCGCGTGGATGGCCGTCTTCTCGTTGGCAATGGGTGTGTTTGGATTACTGACCGCTGAGTACCTTCCGGCCAGTTTATTAACGCTGATGGCGACCGACCTGGGAGTGTCCGAATCGCTGGCTGGCCAGGCGGTAACCGTGACCGCCGTGGTGGCGCTGTTCGCTGGCTTGTTGGTGCCAGGCCTGACCCGCGGCATCGACCGCCGTTGGGTGTTGCTGGGTTTTTCCACGCTGATGGTCGCCTCCAATCTGTTGGTCGCCGTTTCCTCCAGCTTCGCGGTGCTGTTGTTGATGCGCATCTTGCTGGGCATTGCCCTTGGCGGGTTCTGGAGCATGGCGGCAGCGGTAGCGATGCGCTTGGTGCCCAGTGCTTTGTTGCCCCGGGCGCTGTCGATCATTTTCAGCGGTATTGCCGTCGGCACGGTTGTTGCTGTGCCGCTGGGCAGCTATCTGGGCGGGCTATATGGCTGGCGCAGCGCGTTCTTTGCAGCGGCGGCGGTCGGCATGGTGACCCTGGCTTTCCAGTCGCTCACTCTGCCGCGCCTCGCGCCGCGCCGGCCGGCACGTCTGCGCACCGTGCTCGAGGTGTTACAGCGCCCAGGCATCGCCATCGGCATGTTCGGTTGTGTGCTGGTGCACAGCGGCCACTTCGCGATGTTCACTTATGTTCGGCCGTTCCTTGAAGGGACTACCGGCATCGGCCCGCAAGGGCTGTCACTGATGCTGCTGGGTTTTGGTGCGGCGAACTTCGTCGGCACGCTGTTGGCCGGCAGGCTGCTGGAGCGCCACCCGCTGGCCACTTTGGTACTGATGCCCGCGCTGGTCGGCGTTGCAGCACTGGCGTTGGTGCTGTTGCCGGCCTCGGTGCCGGGGCAGGCGGCACTGCTGGCGGTCTGGGGCTTGGCCTTTGGTGGTGTGCCGGTGGCGTGGTCGAACTGGGTCGCCAGCTCGGTACCCGATCAGGCGGAAAGCGCCGGAGGCATGGTAGTGGCCTCTGTGCAGTCAGCCATTGCCACCGGCGCGGCCGCTGGCGGTGCAATGTTCAGCCTCAGTGGCAGCGCAGGCGTATTCGTAGCGGCGGCCGTGCTGATGCTGCTCGCCGCGTTGCTGATTGCGTTGCGCGTCCGCGTCCCTTCAGCCTATGACGTTCGCCAGCCCAAGCCCGCGTTGCACCTTTGATCCGGTTTGCCACAGCGCCGCGACTCGTCCGTAATCAGGACTGAAACTGGACGAGTTCTGCGCCTGCCCGACGACGCCTAAAGACTCTCAGGATCGCCAAAAAACATTTTGACTGGGCTCTAGGGCAGTAGTTACAGCCTGAAAAAATAGAATTGTGCCCCCAGTTTTGCCCCCATTTACAACGGGTGTGCGAGCGATCGCGAATGGCGATTTCTGAAGCGGGGCGGGGTGGACGTGGCTGGTATTCAGTGCGCCTCCGTGTACTGGATCAGCAACCCAAGCTGCCTAGAGGTCGGCGCTGATGCGATTTTGACCCAGGTTGCTGATTTTGACTGACCCACACGCTGCCTCCGAGATCACCCGCAAGGTCATCATTTCTTGAGTACTCGAGTGGGTCAATGAATTCCGGTAGCCTGCGTCAAAATCGCATCAGCGCCAACAAGCAGAGGTCTGTCTGCAGCGCCTGCGTAGTCTGTGAGGACTGGGGGGCGATGTGCGCGAGCATGGGGTGCTAGGGGTCGAGTGTTCGAATCACTCCGTCCCGACCATATTTTTCAATGACTTACCCCAATCTGAGAAGGTTGGGATTTTTCATGTCTACAAAATTACTCCCACATTTACTCCCACGGATATTTTGGATCTTGGTAGCTATGCCATCTGAGAGACGGCTGAGTCTCGTGTCCCTGGGCAGCCCTTCAGTGCAGAACCTGAATAGTGAAGGCGAGTGTTAATGAGTTGCCAATTTGGACGGTCCGCAAGGAGCTTCGGGCGAGGGCGATAGGTAGCGCCGCAAGGCGTGGTGAACCCGAAACCTGTAAATACAATAAAGTTCGTATTCTCCGAAGAAAATTTGATCATGGCCTTGGCTGGGGCTTTCGGTTGGTTTTATTGGATGGATGTTCATGATTTTCCCCGTTTGAGTGACTGGTTAGGGGGATGGGAACTCGGGCATTTTTAGCTAGCCATCATTCTCTCATGACTGAATGCCAATATTCGTTTGTGGCCATTCATCAACCGAGCAGAACGAGCAAAGCGCCGTTTGGAAAAAAACTCTGCTGTTATCCCGCTAGTACATGGCGAGCGGATACGTGGTGGCTCACGTATCCGCTCGCAGAACTGCGCGCTCAGCATCCGACGCCGCTTGACCTATAGTTCTAATCGGGCTGAATGTATGTGAGCTAGTCTCTCAATGGGAAGAAGCCATATCGACCGTGTCCCCGATTTTTAGTAAAGTGTTGATAATTTAGCGCCGGGATTACGGACATATTAGGCTCTTGGTTCTCAAAAATTATGATTTGAGAGTCTTTGAAGCTGTCCGCAATATCGCGATAGAAAGCGTATATGAGGTCACCGGAGACTTCGTCGCGCTCGTCATCCGGTAGTTCGTCTCCCTCTTTGTAAGTAGTCAGTGGCGAGTCGAGCACCACGAAGCCAGGATGTCGGCCAGAGAGCTTCAATAGATTCATTAACCCCAGAACAAAGGCAGAGAACGCAACGGCCCGATACCCTTTACCAAAATGACCTCTTGCGCTGCCACCGATAGTGATATCTCTCGTTTTGAAATCGAAGTCCACTGGAAGATAATTTGGGAATCCCCAGCGGCCAAGGATTGACTGAATCTCCGAAACCAGTGGCTTCACGGCGTCTTCAAAGCTATCAGCGGTGTACCCATCTTGTTCCTCCAGCAGAAGAAGGCCCAGCCGTTTCAACTCTTCGGTCAGCTTGGTCTTAGCGGCTACTCGCTCTTCCAGGGCAGTCCAATCATGCTTGATACACGAGGAAAGTTCCTTGAGGTCACTGACGGCCTGTACTGAATCCTGGAGCTCTGAGGCTATCTGTTTCTCCAATGTAGCAATGGCGGCTTTCGAGGACTGCGCGCTGGAGGTGTTTCGTTCAATTGCCGCAGACAGGGAGCCCTGAGCTTCCGAAAGCTCATGAATATTCTTCGAAATGCGATCGAGCTCGAAGGAAACACCCTTCCGGATGTCATCTACATCAGATGTACACGTGTCAGAGTCGAATTTGTTACCGCAGGTGGGACAGAGCACCGTATCAGAAGCATCAAGCAGGGTTGCCGCTTGTTCAATTCCAACTAGTCGTTGCCGGTCTGATTCATACTTTTGGCCAAGCATGCTGAATCGGCTTAGGAGCGCCTTATCCTCAGAAACTTTGATTTCGGCCACCTCTAGCTCTGAGATGCGCCGTGCTTTCTGTTCAAAAAGATCACCACTTGATTCGAAAGCACTTTTCAATTCGGCCTCGGCCAAGCCCAATCGAACAGTCACTTGGCTTTTGAAGGAGTCCAGCCTTTGAAGCTCTTGAAGTTGAGCGCCGTCATCATCCGGATAGAATTTCCTTACAACTTCTTCAACGGCATCCACCTTGTGCTTCAATAAAACTTTTGAAGCCAAATCCCTCTTTGCACCCTTCACCGCAGAATCGTCCTGCCCTGTGAGCAGTAATTTCAATATTGATTTCTCTTTGGTTTTTTCCGAATTCTGGCCGGTGCCCAGCGGTGAATAATCAGCAACGATCCTTGACTCATCAATCAGAAGAGTCTTTTCAAAATCACGAAATGAAAAAGAGCTGCTATTCAGTGATTCGGCGCCTGAAAGCAATAACTTCCCATCGAGTCCCATCTTGCGCAAAAAATGGCTGGATATGGTATCTGTTCTTTTTGCACTGTGCTTTGCGCCTAGAATTGAAACTATTCCATTTTCATCTACCAGAGTGGCTTTCGCGTTCGTTACTAACGGCCGCTCTAGGGTAAAGATACTTCCATCATCGTTTTCAAACTTGAGTTTAACGGAGGTATAGCCCCTCGAAAGAGCGATTGGCTTTGGCGGTTCGGTCGCACCCAAAGCAAACTTGATACATTGAACAATATAAGACTTGCCCGTGTCAGACCCGCCTTGAACGACATTGGCACCTTTCGTGAAATAAACAGAAGCATCCGGGAGTTCAGGGCCACTAACAACAACACTTTCAATAAACATCAGATCACCCTGTCAATTTTATAAATAGTGCTGCGCTGAGCCGTGAGGTGGTCAAAATTCGCGTCAACCCACGAAACCCGACGCCGAAAATCAGTGTGATAATCAGAAGAGAGCTTGCCGGCGAAATCACTGCCTTCCTTGGTTGTATAATATCGAACGCCAAGTTCATCCACTTGGGAGCTAACTAGTCCTTTCGAAGTGAAGAGCTTTATGGCAGCCGGGAAAATTTCACGCCTTCTAACAAGTTCAGCTAGACGATTCACCAATACCGGATGCAGGCTTGGTTCACCTTGAAAGTCACCACTATAAATAGACGCATAGTCAAAATATACAAGGTCGTCCAGATCAAGTTTCCGACCAAGCCCGGCAAGCAAAAGAACGATTCTCGCTCCGACTTCTATAGAGCTATTAAACACATCCCTGGAATTCATGAACTATCTCCTGACCCACTTAATTTTTTTATCATTCACCAGTTGATGACACAGCCCTTTCCGATCGGAGGGCCGGATGTAGTGAACAAGCGGATGGGAATCATATGGAACATTAACCGCCTGGGTGCTTACTTGAAGAAATCGCTCATATCCATTTTTGTGATCCTGGCGCAATACACTATGCAAACTTTCATAGCAATCATCTTTGAGCTCCCGATAACAACCTTCGGGAAATGCGTCCCGTGAAAACACCTCTAAAGATTCGGCACTGAAGAAGTTGATCCTGGCCCGCTCAAGATCCTCTGCATAGTCACTGCTCAAAGCGTCCGCATGTGAATATTCTTTTCCATCAACATCGGAAAAAGCATGCAGAAGAGCTTCGATATAAATCTTTTCATTATCCCCGACTAATTCAGGAATATTTTGTTTCAATTGCGGGCGTTTTAGATGATAACTACCAAAACGTGCTGAGTGGTACGGTGTCTTCTGATGTTTGTCGACTAATTCCTGGGCAGACATTTCGTCAATAAAGGAGAAGTCGATAGTATTCAGATAATTCAGTAAAGCACCCTCAAGCAGGATCGACTCTGTCTTTGTGATTTTGTCACGACACTCCATATCCCACCGCTGTATGATCTCCGTCTTGATGCGAGACTTATTGACCAGCATATCAATGCAATCAGAGCTACAGCCTTTCGGTGTGACAAAACGACCTGAATTCAACACATAAGTGCAACGCTCACCCCTGTATGCACTTCGTACGGCGTCTTCCAGCCCAAGCGCTTGCGCGGGCGTAGATTGATCCTCGCTACTGTCCGATTGACGGCTTCGACGGTCAG
>NZ_JCBCUW010000023.1:0-96504 GCF_059862525.1 Pseudomonas sp. MF08875 | reverse complement strand
GATCGCTGATGATCGGGGCAGTGGGGTTCATGGGCGTGAAATCCAAACCAGGCATAAGGTTGCGAAATTCGCAGTTCAGCCAGTCGGCCATAACCCGCCAAAGAGGCTAACAGCGTTGGGATGTGAAACGCGCCAGGCAGCGGGGCGCGGCGGCATTGTGCCTAGTTGCGGGGGAGGATTGAGGGGGGGTGGAGCGTTTAAATATGAGGCCTACATAAATTAGAGAAACGCCCTACACAACATGTCAGCCGGGGTCACAGTGGGCCCCCTCACAAAGCGGCCTGCAAGGGGAATGCACGGCGGGCGGGGCCCATCAGGAGAAGTTCTGCACCAGCACTTCGCTGCCCGCGCCCAGGCGCCGGTAACTGAGCAGCGCCGCCGCCAGCACTACCGCCCCGGCCGCCAGCGCCAGCCAGAAACCGCTGCGGGCGCCGAACTGGTCCACCAACGCGCCGGAACCGGCGGCGCCAATCGCCACGCCGACGCTCAGGCCGGTGATAAGCCAAGTCAGGCCTTCGGTAAGACGGGCCGGCGGCACCAGTTTTTCGATCAGGGCCATGGCTACGATCAGGGTCGGGGAGAAGAACCAACCGGCCACGAACACCGCCAGGGACAAGCCGAGGATATCGCTGGCCAACAACAGAGGCAGGGTGGTCAGGGCCGTGGCCATGCCACCGTAGAGGAACAAGCGGGGCAAGGGGATGGCGGTTTTCCACGCGCCAAAGGCCAGGCCTGCCACGCACGAACCGATGGCGTACACCGACAACACGATGCTCGCCGCCGCCGGTTGCCCCTGCTGCTGGGCAAAGGCCACGCTGACCACGTCCACCACCCCGGCGATGGTGCCCATGGCCATCATCAACAGGCACAACAGGCGCACCGCGCCACTGCGGATCACCGAGCGCTGGCGGCCGGCCGCGCGGGGGTGAATCGCCGGCTCCGTGGCCCGTTGCAGCACGAACGCGGTCACGCCGATCACCAGCATCACCAATGCCACCAACGGCCCGGCCTCGGGGAACAGGCCCACCGACAAACCCACCGCCACGGGCGGGCCGAGGATGAAGCACAGCTCATCGAGCACCGACTCAAGGGCGTAAGCGGTTTGCAGCTGTGGCTGGCCGCGGTACAGCGCCGTCCAACGCGCCCGCACCATGGGCGACATGCTGGGCATGCAACCGGCCAGCGCGGCGAACACGAACAGCATCCAGTGGGGCGCCTGCAAGCGGGTGCACACCAGCACCATCAGCAACCCGCCGCCGCCCACCAACGCCGCCAGCGGCAGCACCCGGCCCTGGCCGAAGCGGTCCACCAGGCGCGACACCTGGGGCGCGCAAAAGGCCGTGGCCAGGGCGAAGGTCGCCGCCACCGCCCCCGCCAGGGCATAGCCGCCCTGCAATTGGGCGAGCATGGTAATCAGGCCGATCCCCGTCATGGAATACGGCATGCGCGCCACTATGCCCGCCAGGACAAAGGCCCGGGTGCCAGGGAGCTGGAAGAGTTCGCGGTAAGGGTTGGCCATGGGGCTGGGTCTCTGGGTCGGGGTGTGACGCAGCATCAAAGCACAGGTCAGGGACCTGCAAATACCCAGAGTGTGTAGGTGTTTGGTAAGGACCGTGGGTAGCCAGCGGGCAGCCCGCTGGCTACGTCAGAATCAGTATCAGGCGATCAGTGCCGTTTGTGCTTGCGCTTGTGCTTGCTCGACTTGCCGTGGCTCTTGCCGTCGTCGTTGGACAGGTTGCTGCCCACTGCCCCACCCGCCGCACCGCCCAGGCCCGCGCCGATGGTGGAACCGGTGGAACCACCCAACTGGTTACCGACCACCGAGCCACCCGCACCGCCCAGGCCACCACCGATGGCGGCCTCGGTGCGGCTGCCCTTGCGCGCACCCACCGCACTGCCCGCCGCGCCACCGACGCCAGCACCGATGGCCGCGCCGGTGCTACCGCCCAGTTGCTGGCCGACCACGTTGCCCAGGGCACCGCCCAGGCCGCCGCCGACGGCAGCGGTGCCATCCCCTGCCGCCATTGCACCTTGTGCGGCGAGCAGACCGAAAACCAGAGCAGGCAGTGTTAGACGCATGACGAGAACCTCGAGAATCGCAATGGGAGTGCCCGACCCACGCGCCGGTAAAGGCGCGGTGCGGGCGACAAAGGATTGGACAGGCAATGGCGAGAGAGATTCACACAGGCAAAAAAAAGCCCGCTGGGGAAGACGGGCTTGAATGGATCTGCTTTTTAACGGATGAGCTGAGACTACCGAGGCGCTTGTGAATAATTCGTGAAAGGAATGTGGACAGAACGAGAAATAACGCCCACAACCGTAGGAAAGTTCCTAAAAATACATCACACAGGCATCGCCGCCAGAGCCATGATGGCCGCCAAGGCCTGCTCCCCTGCCTCGGGCGCCAGTGCCGCCTCGCGCCCTGCCCCACGCAGGACCGACAACCCCTCCAGCAGCGCCACGATCAACACCGCCCGCCCCCGTATCGTTTCGGCCGGCACCTGGGCTGCGTCCCGCGCCAGCAGCACACACACGCGGTCGATGTAGGCCTGGTAGAACCCGGTCAGCGCGGTGTTGGCCGCCGGGTCGTGGCCGGCCATCGCCCACAGTTCCCACAGCACCTGGCAGTCCTGGCAGTGCAGATGGCTGTCGAGTACCAGGGTCAGGGCCGAGGCCAGGTCGTCTGGAGCCGCGGCCAGGCGCTGGTCCCACTCGCGCAGATAACGCTCGACCACCGCTGCCAGCAGGCTGTCCAGAGAGGGGAAGTAATACTGCACATGGCTCAGGGACAGGTCCGCCGCGCTGGCCACCGCACGCATACGAAAGCCATGGGCGCCCTGCTGCGCCAGCACTTGCAACGCCGCCTCCAGAACCCGCTCGCGGCGCACCTCGCCTTTTGTCGCCATCCCTTACCTCCTGACCGTTGAAAAAAACCTCGACGCCGCCCGCCACCGATGCCAATAATTGGTCAATTGACCAAATATAGGAAATCACCCCGTGAAAGTACACCGCGTATTGCTGGCCGGCGGGGCCGGCGTCGTCGGCGCGCAAGTGGCGGCCATGCTGCATCGGCGCCAGCCCCAAGTACAGTTGATTGTCGCCGGGCGTCGCGTGCAGGCCGCCGAGGCGGTGGCGCGGCCCCTGGGCGCTGAAGCGCTGCAACTGGACATCGACGGGCCGCAGTTCCCGGCCCTGGCCGAGGGCACGCTGATCGTCGCCCTGGCCAATGACCGCCACGACCGCTTGCTGCGGTTCGCCTTGGACGGCGGCCATCCTTATATAGATGTCACGCGCTGGACCGAGCGCCTCAAGCAAGCGCTGGTGTGCGTCGCCAGTGGCCCGCCGCCACGGGCGCCGGTGGTCTTCGCCTCGGCATGGATGGCCGCCACCGCCGGCCTGATGGCCCGCGAACTGGTGCAGGACTTGGCCAGCGTCGAGCGCATCAGCCTGGACATTCTCTACGCCTTGGCCGACCGCGCCGGGCCGAACTCGGTGGAGTACCTGGATCGTCTGTCGGTGCCCTTCCACACCTTGGATGGCGGGCAGTGGCAGCAGCGCCAGGGTTTCAGCGACGGCCAGGTGGCGAATTTCGGCGACGCCGGGCGCCACACCACGTACCGCTTCGACACCCCCGACCAAGCCAGCCTGCCGCACCTGTTGGGCGCGGCGACGGTGGAAGCGCGCATCGCCTTCGACGACCGCAACGCCACGCGCCTGTTGCGCACCCTGGTGGCCTGCGGCGTGTGGAAGCTGATTGCCGGCCCGCGCTTTACTCCCCTGCGCCGCGCCATGCTGTACAACCCCGGCAACGGCGGGCCGCACCGCATCCGCCTGCGCGCCGCAGGCACGGACCGGCAGGGCAGCCCCGCACAGCGCACGCTGTTGCTGACCGACCCCGCCGGCCAGACCCACCTCACCGCCCTGGGCACCGTGCTGCAAATCGAGCGCCTGCTGGGCCTGGAACAACCGCCACCCGCACCGGGGGTTTATTTGGGGGAAAACCTGCTCGACCCCTGCCAGACCAAAGCACAGCTTCAGGCAGAAGGTGTGTTGATAAGCGAGTAAAAAACCATGCTGACGGGCGAGATAGAACCGCCCGGTTGCCTGCGACAGAGAATGACCGTTTATCGGGCGAGAACTATTCACCCAGAACAAGGTAAAACGCCCTACATAGCTGCTCTCGTTATATCCCTAGATTGGCGCCTTCATTTTTCAACACGGTAATTTCCTCGTGTTTAAGCGCCTTTTCTTACTCATCACCTGTAGCTTTTTCGTACACATCAGCCAAACCACAGCCAGCCCACTGCCCCAGGTCATCGACCGTGCCCACGATTTGATTGGCACACCCTATCGCTGGGGCGGCAACAGCGAAAAAAGCGGTTTCGATTGCAGCGGCCTGATGGTCTACCTATTTCACCATGAAGCCGACATCAAGTTGCCTCGCACCACCGCCGCCATGGTCAAGGCCGGCTACAAGACCGTTGAAAAGCCCCATTTGAAACCGGGAGACGCGGTGTTTTTCGCGCGCAATGGCAAAGGCCCGATCAACCATGTGGGGCTGTACATCGGTGACGACAAATTCATCCACGCCCCGCGCACCGGCAAAAACGTGCGCATCGACAGCTTGAGCAACAACTATTGGCGGCGCAGCTACAAAACCGCCAAGCGCTTCCATGAACCGCCACCGCGCCCGTTCAACGCCACCGCCGCCCAGCAAGGCCTGGCCCTTCAGAGCCACCAACGCAGTAGGTAGAACATCCCCATGCTCAGCAGCACCGTGGTCAGCACACGGCCAGTCCACAGCATCAGCCCCACCGCACACAGGCCGGCCCACAGGTAAGGGTTGGCCGGGTTGAGGTTGAGCTGATGGTCACTGATGAAAATGATCGGCCCGCAGATCGCGGTGAGCATGCCCGGCACCGCGAAACCAAGAAAATCCTTCACGTTGCGCCCCAGGCGCAATGGCAGCCGCGGTTCCAGGAACAGGTAGCGGTTGAAAAAAACGATCAGGCCCATGCCCACAATAATGGCGAAGATCATCACAGGCGCACCGCCAGGCGTTTGCACATAAACCCGGCGGCCATGCCCGCCAACCCCGCGGCGACCACCGCCGACTCCCACCGCCAGTAGCTGAACAGCACCGCGCAAAACAGCGACACCGCCACGCAGATCACCGTAGGCACGTCGCGCACCACCGGCGTAATCAAGGCAATGAAAGTTGCCGCGATGGAGAATTCCAGCCCCAGGTGTTCCAGCCCCGGGATGCTCTTGCCCAACACGATGCCGGCGAGGGTGAAGAGGTTCCAGATCAGGTAAAAACTCAGGCCCACCCCCAGGGCGTACCAGCGGTTGAAGGTCTGGCGGTCGTACTGGCTGACCAGAGCGAAGAACTCGTCGGTGAGCAAAAAGCCCAAGCCCATACGCCAGCGCAACGGCAGCGGCGACAGGGTCGTGCGCATGTGCATGCCATACAGCAAGTGCTGGGAGGTCAACAAAAGCGTGGTCAACAAGATCGACAGCGCGCCCGCGCCACCTTTAATCATGCCGATGGCCACCAGTTGCGCCGCGCCGGCAAACACAATCACCGACAGGCCCTGGCTTTGCAGCGGCGTGAGTTGAGCGTCGATGGCGGTGGACCCGGCCAGCAGGCCCCAGGGCGCACAGGCCAGGGACAGCGGCAGGATCGCAATCGCGCCACGGACGAATGCATGTTGGGGAAGCGCAGTGGGCATCGCAGGGTGCTCATCAAGGTCGGCCGCCAAGGTTGGCAGTTTTGCCAATGCCTGTCTTGAACGATCTTGCGTTGCGAACGTAGAAAACGGCACAAATGGGGCGCCAAACGGCGGCGAATGGGGGCGGCATGCAAATAAAACCGGTCAATTACCGTTTTTATTTGCGCTTGGACTAACCTTTTAGACCATTCAGCCGATGATATTCCCCCCGTCATACCATCAAGAGCATAGGGATATGAGAAACAACCAGCCTGTCACCCACAGAGAAGTCGCCCTGGGTTCGTCGCAAAAGCTCATCTCCACTACCGATGCCCGGGGTGTCATCACCTACTGCAACGATGCGTTTGTCGCGATCAGCGGCTTTGAGCGCGATGACCTGATCGGCGCCCCGCAGAACATCGTGCGCCACCCCGATGTACCGTCCGCCGTGTTCGCCCACATGTGGGCGGCCCTCAAGCAAGGGCGCCCGTGGATGGGCATCGTCAAGAACCGCAGCAAGAATGGCGACCACTACTGGGTCAACGCCTACGTCACGCCGATCTTCGAGGGCAACCAAGTGGTGGGCTACGAGTCGGTGCGGGTCAAGCCCACGGCCCGGCAGATCCAGCGCGCCCAAGCCCTGTATCTGCGCATCAACCAGGGCAAACCGGCCCTCCCCCGGCGCCATCTGTGGCTGAGCCTGGCCCAAGACTGGCTGCCATTGCTGCTGCTTAGCCAAGTGAGCGCGGCGCTGATGCTGTGGCTCGGCGCGTCGCTGGCTTTCGCCCTGGCGGCGGTGCTGGCCATCGCCCTTGGCGGTGCGACCCTGTACGGGCGTAAAAACGGCCTCAAGCATTTGCTCCAGGGTGTGGAACGCAGCACCTGTGATGGTTTGATCGCCCAGATGTACAGCGACGGCCGTGGCCCCCAGGCGCGCCTGGAAACCGCCCTCATCAGCCAGGACGCACGCCTGAAAACCTGCCTCACGCGCCTGCAGGACAGCGCCGAGCAGGTCAATCAATTGGCCAGCCGCTCCGACACGCTCGCCGCCGATAGCTCCAAAGGCCTGGAACGCCAGCGCGTGGAAACCGAGCAGGTGTCCACCGCCGTCAACCAGATGGCCGCCACCACACAGGAAGTGGCCAGCCATGTACAGCGCACCGCCGACGCGACCCAGCAGGCCCATCAACTGACCAGCCATGGCCGCAACGTGGCCCGCGACACCCGCCAGGCCATCGAGCGCCTATCGGTGGTGGTGGGCGAAACTGGCGAGACCGTGGCTCAACTGGCCCGCGACAGCAATGAAATCGGCACGGTGGTGGACGTCATCAAAGGCATCGCCGACCAAACCAACCTGCTGGCCCTCAACGCCGCCATCGAAGCGGCGCGGGCCGGCGACATGGGCCGCGGCTTCGCGGTGGTCGCCGACGAAGTGCGGCAACTGGCCCAGCGCACCACACAATCGACCCAGCAAATCCACCAACTCATCACCCAGCTCCAGCAGTCGTCCAACAACGCGGTGCAGGTCATGGCCAGCGGGCATCGCCAGGCCGAAGAAGGCGTGGCCTGGGTGCTCGAAGCGGACAAGGCGCTGGTGGGCATCAGCGATGCGGTGGCCCACATCACCGATATGACCACCCAAATCGCCGCCGCCACCGAGGAGCAAACCGCCGTGGCCGAAGAGATCAGCCGCAACATCACCACCATCGCCCACCTCGCCGACCAGACCTCCGAGCAGGCCCAGCATTCGGCCCTGCTCAGCCAGGAACTGACCCGCACCGCCACCACCCAGTACTCCCTGGTGGAACGCTTCAACCGCTAGCCGCGAGCGGGGCGACGCCAGTTGCGGCGCCCCGTGCGCGACAAGTTTTCCTGTTGTGCAGCTACAAGTTTTTTTGTTGGACGCATCCCCCCCTGGCGGCAAAGATGCTCGCCACTGACGCTGGACCTCCCGGGTCAATAATAAAAACCGAGTCGCGCTGCGCGCCGTTCTCCAAGCATGAACCTGACCTGCGCGTCGGTTCGCTGTGGCGCCGTGGCCTGCCGCTGAGGACTTCAACCCCATGCAAACCGTCGTGAACCTGTGGCCGCTGATAGGCGTGCTCGTCATCGTGGTCGGCTTCGTGCTGCGCTTTAACCCCTTGCTCGTCGTCACCGCGGCGTCTATCGCCACGGGCCTGGCCGCACACTTTTCCCCGGAAAAAATCCTCGCCACCATGGGCGAAGGCTTCATCGAAACCCGTGCCCTGCAACTGATCCTGCTGCTGCCCCTGGCCGTCATCGGCCTGCTGGAACGCCACGGCCTGCGCCTGCATGCGCAGAACTGGATCGCACGGTTCCAGCGCGCCACCGTCGGGCGCCTGCTGATTATTTACCTGTTCGTGCGCGAATCCACCGCCGCCATGGGCCTGACCAGCCTGGGCGGGCACCCGCAAATGGTGCGCCCGCTGCTGGCGCCCATGGCCGAGGGCGCAGCGGAAAAACGCTACGGCAAACTCCCCGATGCCCTGCGCCACAAAGTCCTGGCCATGTGCGCGGCCACCGATAACGTGGGGCTGTTCTTTGGCGAAGACATCTTCGTCGCCTTCGGTGCGATTGCCTTGATGCACACCTTCCTGTTGGGCTCGGGCCTGGACGTCGAACCGCTGCACATCGCCTTCTGGGGCATCCCCACGGCCATTTGCGCGTTCATCATCCACGCCATCCGCCTGCACCGTTTCGATCGCATGCTGACCCGCGAAATGCAGCCCACCGGGCAACCCGGCCGCCAGGTGGAGAGCGCGCAATGATTATCTCGATCCAATACCTGTTCTGGCTGGCCGGAGTGCTGCTGCTCATCACCGCCGGCATGATCCTCAGCGACCGCAGCCACCCCAAGCGCTGGTCCACCGGGCTGTTCTGGATGCTCTTCGCCGTGGTCTTCCTGGTGGGTGAACGCCTTGACCCGGCCGTCGTCGGCGGCGGTGTGGTGCTGATGGCAATCATCGCCGGCCTGGGCGGCGTCGGCCGTGGCGCCCACGCCGAATTGCACGTCAAGGCCGCCCGCGCCAGTGCCGGACGCCTGGGCCACAAACTGTTCATTCCGGCCCTGGCCATTCCGCTGACCACCGTCATCGGTTCAGTGCTGCTCAAGCACACCGAGATCGGCGGCGTGCCACTGCTGGACCCGAAGAACACCACTTTCGTCTCCCTCGGCCTGGGCTGCCTGATCGCCCTCGGGCTGGCCTGCTGGCTGACCCGCGACACGCCGATCCAGGCCATGCGCGAATCCCGGCGCCTGACCGAAGCCCTGGGCTGGGCCATGGTGCTGCCGCAGATGCTGGCCATGCTCGGCCTGCTGTTCAACGAAGCGGGCGTGGGCGACGCCGTGGCGCACGTGGCCACTACCTACATCAACCTCGACCTGCGCCTGGTGGCGGTGATGGTCTACGTACTGGGCATGGCCCTGTTCACCGTCATCATGGGCAATGGCTTCGCCGCGTTCCCGGTGATGACCGGCGGCATCGGCGTACCGGTGCTGGTGGGTGTGTTCGGTGCCAACCCCGCCGTGATGGCGGCCATCGGCATGTTCTCCGGCTACTGCGGCACCCTGATGACGCCCATGGCGGCCAACTTCAACATCGTCCCCGCCGCGCTGCTGGAACTGCCGGACAAAAACGCCGTTATCAAGGCCCAGATGCCCACCGCGCTGCTGATGCTGGTGGTCAACATCATCCTTCTCTACCTGTTGATGTGAGGCGCCAATGAACACCCTGCTGCTGACCGGGTTCGAGCCCTTCGACCAAGACCCCATCAACCCCTCCTGGGAAGTGGCGCGCAGGCTCGACGGCGTGCAGTTGCGCGACGACCTGCGGATCGTCGCCCGCCAGTTGCCCTGCGCCTTCGCCACCGCGCCGGGCAGCCTGGCGCAACTGCTGGCCGAACACCGCCCGCAGATGGTCATCGCCCTGGGCCTGGCCTCGGGGCGCCCAGACCTGTCCATCGAACGCGTGGCCATCAACCTCCACGACGCCCGCATCCCGGACAACCTCGGCCAGCAACCCATCGACACCCCCGTCGCCCCCGACGGCCCCGCGGCCTACTTCAGCACCCTGCCCGTCAAAGCCATGGTCAAAGCCCTGCGCGAAGCCGCCATCCCCGCCAGCGTTTCACACACCGCCGGTACCTTTGTCTGCAACCAGGTGTTCTACCTCCTGCAACACAGCCTCGCCGGCACCGGCATACGCAGCGGCTTTATCCACGTTCCCTGCCTGCCCGCCCCCACCACGCCCCATCCGACCATGGCTTTGGCCACACAAGTCGAGGGCCTGCGCATCGCTGCGCTGGCGGCTTGGGAGACTGCGGTGGATGTGGTGGAGAGTGGGGGGCAGGTGAGTTAGGGGCAGTAACGGCTGGTTCCACAGCGCTTCTGCCCGCACGTAAACATGCACTGAGCCTGTAGCGTGATGACCCGAAGGCCGACTTTCCAGATGCCAGAAACCACAAAACCCCTGATTTCGCTAGAAACCAGGGGCTTTGTGTATCGAATATGGCGGTTGAGGAGGGATTCGAACCCTCGATACAATTTCTTGTATACACACTTTCCAGGCGTGCTCCTTAAGCCACTCGGACACCCAACCGTTGCTCTTCAAACTCTTTCAGTCTGTCGAGGCGCGCTAATGTAGTCGAAAGCTTTTCCGATGGCAAAGGTTTTTTTCAGAATTTTCATGCGCTTAAGGCATTTAGGCAGCTTGCCCGGCTGGGGTGCAGGGCAAACCGGCCAATCTCTGGCTTGGCGGGCCCTTCTATATAGAAGGTAATGGGCCGCGGGCGTGGCGGGTGGGGCCTGGCGCTGGGCTCGGGGCTGACCGGGCGGTCAGTCACGGCGCTTTACCTGGAGGGTGGCGGTGAGTAACGTCTGCCTACTTCATTACAAGGAATAGCGTCATGAGTGAGTTGATTTCCTACCACCTCGAAGACGGTATCGCGACCCTGACGTTGAACAACGGCAAGGTCAATGCCATTTCCCCGGACGTGATTGCCGCGTTCAATAGCGCGCTGGACCAGGCAGTGGCCGACCGTGCCGTGGTCATCATTACCGGGCAGCCGGGGATTCTGTCCGGTGGCTATGACCTGAAAGTCATGACCTCCGGCCCCAAGGAGGCGGTGAGCCTGGTGACCCAGGGCTCCACACTCGCGCGGCGCCTGCTGTCGCATCCCTTCCCGGTGATCGTCGCCTGCCCTGGGCACGCGGTGGCCAAAGGTGCCTTCATTCTGTTGTCGGCCGATTACCGCATTGGTGTCGACGGCCCGTTCAGCATTGGCCTGAACGAAGTGCAGATCGGCATGACCATGCACCACGCCGGCATCGAGCTGGCCCGCGATCGCCTGCGCCGTTCGGCGTTTCACCGTTCGGTCATCAATGGCGAGATGTTCAACCCGCAGAGCGCGGTAGACGCCGGTTTCCTCGACAAGGTTGTGGCCCCTGAAGAGTTGCAGAGTGCAGCGCTGGAAGCTGCCCGTCAGTTGAAGAAGATCAACATGACCGCCCACAAGAACACCAAGCTCAAAGTGCGTAAGGCCCTGCTCGATGCCCTGGAGAGCGCGATCGCCCAGGATCAGCAGCACATGGGCTAAGCCGCGCTCCCTGGCCGCAAAAAAAACCGCATCCCTGGGGCTGCGGTTTTTTTCTGCCTGGAGTTTGCCTTCGAAGGCGTGGCTGACTTGCGCCCGAACTCTCGCCGTGAGGGGTGACGTGTGAGCTGTTTGGAGGGTGCCGATGGAGCGGCCCGGTGAGCATCCCCACGCAACATAGAGACTTGATCCGACACCATCTGCCGGAAACATGCGCTTAAACATCCGCTATCTCCTACCTCCACCGGGGTAATTGTGCAAAACAGTGCACATCCGTACACTGCGCCACCTTTTGTCCCGGCGGGCCCACAAATGCTGTACCTGTTTCGCATGTTGCTGATGAGCCTGCACTTTCTGCTAGCAGGTGTGCTGGGCGTGGTGCTCGGCCTATGCCGCCCGTTCAACCCAGACAACAGCCGCCTGTGCGCGCGGCTCTACGCCTGGCCGGCGATGTGCATTTTGCGCCTGCGGGTGCGGGCCAAAATTGCCTCCCTCAAGCATAAGCCGTCGGGCTGCGTGATCGTCGCCAACCACCAGTCCAACTACGACCTGTTCGTGCTGGGCAACGTGGTGCCCTACCGCACCGTGTGCATTGGCAAAAAGAGCCTGAAGTGGGTACCGCTGTTCGGCCAGTTGTTCTGGTTGGCGGGCAATGTGCTGATCGACCGCGGCAACGCCCGCAAGGCGCGCCAGGCGATGCTCACCACCACCGAGACTTTGCAGCACAAGGACACCTCCATCTGGGTGTTCCCCGAAGGCACCCGCAACCTGGGCCAGGACCTGCTGCCGTTCAAGAAAGGCGCGTTCCATATGGCCATCGCCGCTGGCGTGCCGATCATCCCGGTGTGCGTGAGCAGCTACATCACCCACATGCGCCTGAATCGCTGGAACAGCGGGCAGATCCTGATCGAATCACTGGCCCCCATCCCCACCGCCGGCCTGACCCTGGACGACATCCCCGGGTTGATCGAACAATGCCGCGTGCAAATGCACGACTGTATCGCCGCCCTCGACCGCCAAGTGCTGGCCCGGTAGTAGCAAGCGGGCTGGCCCGCGCTGGGTGCGTAGCGCACCCCGACGGTGTATTGCCCAGTAGAGGTTTACGACCCTGCGCAGCCGAGCGCAGGCAAGCCTGCTGACTACTCAAGCACGCTCAGGCTAAGCTGCACGCTGTTTGTGGCCAGAAGAAGTGAACCGGGACCATGGGTAGAGTCGTTGCAGCAGCGGTGTACAGCGCCGGCAAGAAAGTCACCAACATCACCCTCGACGAAGGCAGTGCCTGGGCCGCCAAGCCCGGCCACTTTGTGTGGATCGGCCTGGAAGAGCCCGATGCCCAGGAGCTCGCCAACCTGCAACGCCAGTTCAACTTGCATGAACTGGCCATCGAAGACGCCCTGGAAAAACACAGCCGCCCCAAGCTGGAAACCTTCGGCGACGCACTGTTTATCGTGACCTACTCGCCGATCCGCACCGCCGGCAAGCTGGAGTTCATCGAAACCCACATCTTCGCCGGCAAGGGCTACATCATCACCGCCCGCAACGGCCACTCGGCGTCCTATGCCCACGTGCGCCAGCGCTGCGAGGCGCGGCCGCTGCTGCTGGAGCACGGCGAAGATTTCGTGCTCTACGCCTTGCTCGACTTCGTGATCGAGAACTATCAGCCCGTGGGCGAAGCCATTCATGCCGAAATCGATGAACTGGAGCGCAACGTGCTGTGCAGCGCGATGAACGAACGCGACGTGCTGGCCCTGCACAGCCTGCGCCGCGATGTGCTGCGCCTGCGCCGCTATGCCGCGCCCATGGTGGAGATCAGCGAGGAGCTGCAAAAGCTCAACTTCCCGTTTATCGACAAGAACATGCGCCCCTACTTTCGCGACGTGCAGATCCACGTCACGCGGCAGATGGAAGATTTGTCGACTCTGCGCGATATCGCCAGCCAGACCATTGAGATCGGCGTGCTACTCGAAGCGGCGCGCCAGAGCGTGGTGCAACGCAAATTCGCGGCGTGGGCGGCGATCCTCGCCTTCCCCACCGCCGTGGCGGGCATCTATGGGATGAACTTCGAGAACATGCCTGAACTGACCTGGCACTACGGCTACTTCGGCGTGCTGGGGTTCATAACCTTGGGGTGCGTGGGGTTGTGGGCCAGCTTCAAGCGCTCGGGGTGGCTGTAGCAAACCACATGGCTACGTTGTCGGAGCAACTGTCTTACCTCTCCCACTCGTCACCGCCATTCAATGCCGCCATCGCGAGCAGGCTCGCTCCCACAGTGGAAAAATGAAAATCCCGCCCACACCCCCGTTCAACTGTGGGAGCGGGCTCGCCCGCGATGGCCGCATTCCAATCACTAGAGAGGCTGCGGTTTTACCCGCCTCATCGCGGGCAAGCCCGCACCCACAAGCCTTCTTCCACACAAGCGCCCACCAGGCAGTGGCGGTCTGTCAGGCCTGATGCGCCACAAACCGCATCATCCACTCCGCCACCGTGGTGCCGTGGTGGTCGTGTTCCAGGCTGGCCACGCCGCGGGTGTAGACCTGTTCCCCCAGGTGCTGCTGGCGCAGGTCGAGCAAGGCGCGGGAGTAGTCGTGAATGAATTCCGGGTGGCCCTGGAAGCACAGCACCTGGTCATTGATGTGGTAGGCGGCGAACGGGCAGAAATCGCTGGAGGCGATCACCGTGGCGTTTTCCGGCAGCGCGGTGACCTGGTCCTGGTGGCTGATGAGCAGCGTCAGTTCTTCCACCACCGGGCTCATCCACGGCGCCTTGGCCGCCAGTTGATAGTTGTGGGTGCCCACGCCCCAGCCCTGGGTCGCGCGCTCGCTGCGCCCACCCAGCAACAGCGCCAGCAACTGATGGCCAAAGCAGATGCCCAGCAGTTTGTCGCCGCGCTCGTAGCGCTCAAGCAGGTAGGTCTTGAGGGTTTCGATCCACGGGTCGGTGCCGAAGGAATCGGCCTTGCTGCCGGTGACCAAGTAGGCGTCGAAGTGTTGGTCATCGGCCGGGTACTGGCCCTGCATCACGTTGTAAACGGTGAACTGGGCGGCAATCGGCTGGCGTGAAAACAAGCGCTGGAACATCTGCCCGTACCCCTGGTATTGGTCCACCAGTTCGGGGCGCAGAACGTCGGTTTCCAGAATGCAGATGTGTAGCGACATAAAAAGTACCTGACACGGTAAAGGCAAGAGCGCACGCCCCAGAGCCTGCCTTGAAATACCAGCCCAAGGCAAGCGTCGGGGCGCGGCTCAACCAGTCAGAACAACTGCCCCCGGGCGGCTTTTTCCAGCAGCAGCGCCGGCGGCGCGAAGCGCTCGCCGTACTGCTCGCGCAGGTACTGGGCGCGGGCGACGAAATCAGCCACGCCGTACTGGTTGATAAATTGCAGCGCACCGCCGGTCCATGGGGCAAAACCGATGCCGAAGATCGAGCCGATGTTGGCGTCGGCGGTCGAACGCAGCACGCCCTCCTCCACGCAGCGCACGGTTTCCAGGGCCTGGATGAACAGCAGGCGATCACGCACGTCCTGGGGCGCGATCTGCCCGTCAGCCTTCTCGAACCGAGCCTTGAGTTCGGGCCACAGGTGCTTGGTGTCGCCCACCGGGTAATCGTAGAAACCGCCACCGGCGGCCTTGCCCGGGCGCTGATACTCGTTGAGCAACAGGTCGATCACGGCGAACGCTGGGTGCTCGGGCAACGGCTTGCCTTCGGCTTGCAGGTCTTTGATGGTCTGCTGGCGGATGTGGCTCATCAGGCTCAGGGACACTTCATCCGAGATCGCCAGCGGCCCGACAGGCATGCCGGCCTTGCGCGCCTCGGTCTCGATCATCGCTGCAGCGATGCCTTCGCCGAGCATGGCGATGCCTTCGTTGGTGAAGGTGCCGAACACCCGGGAGGTGAAGAAGCCGCGGCTGTCGTTGACCACAATTGGGGTTTTCTTGATTTGCAGGACGAAATCGAACCCCCGGGCCAGGGTTTCGTCGCGGGTGTGGGTGCCCTTGATGATTTCCACCAGGGGCATTTTGTCCACGGGGCTGAAGAAGTGCAGGCCAATGAACTTGCCTGGGTCCGGCACGGCCGTGGCGAGGCCACTGATGGGCAACGTGGAGGTGTTGGATGCGATCACCGCATCGGCGCCTACCACCTGCTGCGCCGCCGCCGAGACGCGCGCCTTGAGTTCACGGTCTTCGAACACTGCCTCGATCACCAGGTCGCAACCGGCCAAATCGGCGTCCTGCTCGGTGGCGTGGATGCGCGCCAGAGTGGCGTCGCGCTGCTCCGCGCTCAACTGGCCACGCGCAACCTTCTTGTCGAGCAGCGCCGCGCTGTGGGCTTTGCCCTTTTGCGCCGCCGCCAGGGTTACGTCTTTGAGCACCACCTCGATGCCGGCCACGGCGCTGACGTAAGCGATGCCGGCGCCCATCATGCCCGCCCCCAGCACACCGACCTTGCGCGTCACGGTCGGGGCAAACCCGGCGGGGCGCGAGCCGCCGGCGTTGATTTCGTTGAGCTGGAACCAAAAGGTGCCAATCATGTTTTTCGCCACCTGGCCGGTGGTCAGCTCAGTGAAGTAGCGGGCCTCGATCAACTGCGCGGTGTCGAAATCCACCTGCGCGCCTTCTACGGCGGCGCAAAGGATTTTCTCCGGGGCCGGCAGGCAGCCTTGGGTCTTGCTGCGCAGGATCGACGGGGCAATGGCGAGCATCTGCGCCACTTTCGGGTGGGACGGCGTGCCGCCGGGGATCTGATGGCCTTTGATGTCCCACGGCTGTTTGGCGCCGGGGTTGGCCAGAATCCAGGCGCGGGATTTGCTCAGCAGTTCATCGCGGTCCGCCGCCAACTCATCCACCAACCCGGCCTGCAAGGCTTGCTGGGGCCGCACTTTCTTGCCTTCAAGCAAATACGGCAGGGCTTTTTCCAGGCCCAGCATGCGCACCGTACGCACCACGCCACCGCCGCCCGGCAGCAGGCCGAGGGTGACTTCCGGCAGGCCGATCTGCACCGATGGATGGTCCAGCGCGACGCGGTGATGGCAGGCCAGGCAGATTTCCCAACCGCCGCCCAGAGCCGCGCCGTTGATCGCCGCAACCACTGGCACGCCGAGGGTTTCCAGGGCGCGCAGTTGGCCCTTGAGCTCCAGGATATTGCGGTAGAAGGCTTCGGCCTGGGGCTTGCCGACTTTGATGAGTTCGTTGAGGTCGCCGCCGGCGAAGAAGGTCTTTTTCGCCGAGGTAATGATGACGCCGGCAATCGCGTCTTTGTCGGCCGTGAGCCGGGCCACAGTGGCGGCCATGGCGTCGCGGTACACCGCGTTCATGGTGTTGGCGCTCTGGCCCGGCATGTCGATGGTCAGTACGACGATCCGGTCCTGGTCTTTTTCATAGCGAATGGCAGCGGTCATGGCAGCAGTTTCCTTGGAATGGGGGGCTCAGAGGCGTTCGATGATGGTGGCGATACCCATGCCGCCGCCGACGCAGAGCGTGGCCAGGCCATAGCGTTGCCCGCGCACTTCCAGTTCATCGAGCAAGGTGCCGAGGATGGCGCACCCGGTGGCGCCCAAGGGGTGGCCCATGGCGATGGAGCCGCCGTTGACGTTAACCCGCGCCGGGTCGATGGCCATGTCTTTGATGAACTTGAGCACCACCGAGGCAAAGGCTTCGTTGACCTCGAACAGGTCAATGTCCTCGACCCGCAGCCCGGCCTTGGCCAGGGCCTTGCGCGTGGCGGGCGCGGGGCCGGTGAGCATGATGGTCGGGTCGGTGCTGGTGACCGCCGTGGCAACGATCCGCGCCCGGGGCGTGAGGCCCAGTTCGCGGCCCTTGGCCTCGGAGCCGATCAGCATCAACGCGGCGCCATCGACAATCCCCGAGCTGTTGCCCGGGGTGTGTACGTGGTTGATCCGCTCCACGTGGCTGTAGACCCGCAGCGCCGTGGCGTCGAAGCCCATCTGGCCCATCATCTCGAAACTCGGCTTGAGGCTGCCCAGGCCTTCGAGGGTGGTGCTGGCGCGGATGAACTCGTCATGGGCCAGCAGCACGATGCCGTTCTGGTCGCGCACCGGCACCAGGGATTTGTCGAATGAGCCGTCGCCGCTGGCGCGTGCCGCTTTTTGCTGGGAATGCAGGGCGAAGCGGTCGACGTCGTCGCGGCTGAAGCCTTCGAGGGTGGCGATCAGGTCGGCGCCAATGCCTTGGGGCGCGAATTGGCTGTGGATGTTGGTTTGCGGGTCCAGGGCCCAGGCCCCACCGTCGCTGCCCATGGGCACGCGGGACATCGATTCGACGCCGCCGACCACCACCAAATCCTCGAAACCGGAACGCACTTTCATCGCCCCCAGGTTGACTGCCTCCAGCCCCGAGGCGCAAAAGCGGTTGATTTGCACACCGGCCACGCAGATATCCCAATCGGCCACCAAGGCAGCGGTCTTGGCGATATCGGCGCCCTGGTCACCCACGGGCGTCACGCAGCCCAGGACAATGTCATCGACCTGGCTGGTGTCCAGTGCCGTGCGCTGTTGCAGGGCGCCGAGCAACCCGGCCACCAGGTTCACGGGTTTGACGCTGTACAAGGCGCCGTCGGCCTTGCCTTTGCCACGGGGCGTGCGTAGTGCATCGAAAATCAACGCTTGGGTCATGACGTCCTCGAACCGCTGTGCAGGAGAGTGAATGGCGAGTTCCCACCTTAGGCTCGGCGGCGGCGGATTCAATGACCTAAGCGCTCACGGGCCTTGACGGTCACGCTCAGACGAACGGTAGTCGCCTAACGGATTGCCCCGCGTGAGGGCGCCACGTGTCTAGCCAAGGGGCCGCTAGGCGGCTGGCAATAGGCCTCATACCTATTTGGAAGGTTTTATAAAGACATCCATATGAAATGGGTCTAAGCCAGGCGCCACGTGGCCCCTAAGGTAAATTCTGTACGAGATAGCCGTCGGGTTTTGCCGGGGCTCTCGTCACAAGGAAAGTACAGCGCTTTGCCCAGACGGATCTGACAGGCAAGCATTTGACGCTCAGGAAATAACAAAAAAGGCAGTCAGCCATGTTTAAACACTCGAAAGTACGCCAGGCCGGGCTCATTCTTTTCGCCACCACTCTGCTGTTGATCGTGCCGAACATCACCAAGTTGATCGGGTAGACGTGGGTGTGCCAGTCTTGCCGGCTCGCCCGGTAACTGGCACATACCCCACTTTTTTCGACAGGCCTCCCTTCTTGAAAGCCCTTCTGCTGCTGGCAGCCCTGCTGCTTTGCCCGCCCTTGTCCGCGGCACAACTGGTGCTGGAGCTGGGCACCCCGCAACGCACCTGGCAAACCGCCGAACTGCTCGCCCACCCGCAAGCGCAAGCCGTGCATATCCGCAACGACGTGACCTATAAGCGCGACATGACTTACCGCGCCGTGCCCCTGGCAGCGTTGCTGACGGGCATTACTGCGGCCGATCACCTGCAAGCCGTGGCCCTGGACGGTTTTGCCGCCGAACTGGCCGCCGCGCCACTGTTGCAAACTGCCGGCGCCCAGGCTTGGCTGGCGGTGGAAGACCCGCAAGCACCCTGGCCGCCATTGGCCCAGGGCAAGCCCAGCGCCGGGCCGTTCTACCTGGTGTGGACACACCCGCAGGCCAGCGCCATCAGCCCCGAGCAGTGGCCGTTCCAAGTGACGCGAATCAAACGCCTGGCCCCGGTGGCCGAACGCTTCCCGGCGCTGCGCCCCGACCCGGCCCTGGCCAGCGACGACCCGGTCAACCGTGGCTTTGCGCTGTTCCAGAAAAACTGCCTGGCCTGTCATCGCCTCAATGGCGCGGGCGATGCCCAGGTCGGCCCGGACCTGAACCTGCCTTACAGCCCCACCGAATACTTCGGCGCCGACTTTCTCAAGCGCTACATCCGCGACCCGCAAAGCCTGCGCCACTGGCCCCAGGCAAAAATGCCGGGCTTTAACGCCAGCATTCTGCCGGATGAGCAATTGGCGTGGTTGGTGGAGTATTTGACCCATATGGCGGGGCGCAAACCGCGCCTTTGAGGCTGCGCGGCTGCTGTAGCAAGCGGCGGCATCAGCAGCACGCCGTTAGCTTTACTGCTGCTGGACGAGAAGCACCGGTGTGGGCGAGACGAACACCTTGGCGTGCATCTGCTCGCAGCCGCCGCCCCGACGCATGCCGCGTACCGGGCAGGCGTCGAGGTAATCCAGGCCCACGGCCAGTTTCAGGTGGCGTTCGGGGCGGGCCAGTTCGTTGGTCACGTCGAAGCTGTACCAGGCGTCGTCGAGCCAGGCTTCGGCCCAGGCGTGGCTGGCCAGGTGTTCGCAGTTTTCGCTGTACAGGTAACCCGACACGTACCGCGCCGGGATGCCCAGGCTGCGGGCGCAGGCGAGGAAGGCGTGGGTGTGGTCCTGGCACACGCCGGCGCGCCCGGCGAAGGCCTGCGCGGCGCTGGTGTCCACTTCGGTGGAGCCGGGGGTATAGGTCATGTGCTGGTTGAGGGCGTGCATCAGGTCGATCAAGGCACTGCGGTCGCGACGGCTGAAGCATTGGCGGCGGGCGAATTCGCGCAAGGCCTCATCGGCCTCGGTCAGCCGGGTGAAGCGTAAAAACGGCAGCGCCGACTGGCTCTCGTGCTCGGCCTCGCGTAATTCGTCGATGTCCACCTGGCCCCGGGCGCCAATGATGATGGCTTCGTGGGGTTCGTCCAGGGTCAGCACGTGGAGGATGTTGCCGAACGGGTCCAGTTGCGCGCGCACCGGGCGCGGCAGGTCCAGTTGCCAACTCAATACGTGCTGGCGCTCGCTGTCGTGGGGCGTGAGGCGCAGGTACTGGATGCTGGCGCGCACCTGGTCGTCGTAGTGGTAGGTGGTTTCGTGGCTTATGGAGAGTCTCATGCAGCCTCCAGGTAGGAACGGTGAATGGCGTTGCCCAACTGGCGCACCAGTGGGATGAACTCGGTCAGCCAGGCGTGCAGGCCTTCGTCGAGGATTTCGTGGATACCGGTGTAGCGCAGGCGCGCGTCCATTTCCGCCGCCAGGCGTTGGGCCGGGCGGCCGTTGGTGCCGGGCAGGCTGGCGAGGATTTGGTCGATTTCTTCGGTGCAGGCGCGTAACGAGCGCGGGACGTCGGCGCGTAACAGCAGCAGTTCGGCCACATGCCGCGCGCCGGGGGCGTCGCGGTAGATCTCGGTGTAGGCCTCGAACGAGGACAGCGCCCGCAACAACGCGCTCCACTGGTAATAGGCATGGGCGGTGCCGTCGCTCACCGCTTCGGCCTGGTCGCCGGCCATCTCGTAACGCGCATCGAGCAGGCGCAGGGTGTTGTCGGCCCGTTCGATAAAGGTGCCCAGGCGTATGAAGCGAAAGGCATCGTTGCGCATGATGGTGCCGTAGGACGCCCCGCGGAACAGGTGGGAACGTTCCTTGATCCACTCGCAGAAACGGCTCATGCCGTAGCGCCCCAGACCTTGCTCGGCGATGCCGCGAATTTCCAGCCAAGTGGCGTTGATGTTTTCCCACATGTCGGCGGTAATCCGCCCACGCACCGCGTGGGCGCTGGCCCGCGCCGCGCCCAGGCAGCTGTAGATGCTGGCGGGGTTCTCCGCGTCCAGGGCGAAGAAATGCAGCAGGCGTTCGGCGTGCAATTCGCCGTGGCGTGCCAGGTAATCGTCCAGGGTGCCGGTAATCAGCAACGGCATCGCCAGTTCATGCAGGCCATCGCCGCGCCCGTCCTGGGGCATCAGCGACAGCGAATAACTGACATCGAGCATCCGCGCGAGGTTTTCCGCCCGCTCCAGGTAACGCGACATCCAATACAAATCCGAGGCAGTTCTACTCAACATGGCAAGCTTCCTTCAATCCTCGACCACCCAGGTGTCCTTGGTACCGCCGCCCTGGGACGAGTTCACCACCAGGGAGCCCTCGCGAAGGGCCACGCGGGTCAAGCCGCCGGGTACGACCCGGGTTTCGCGGCCAGACAAGACAAACGGGCGCAAGTCGATATGGCGCGGCGCAATGCCGTTTTCGACGAACGTCGGGCAGGTGGACAGCGACAGCGTGGGTTGCGCGATATAGGCGTGGGGCTTGGCCTTGATCCGCTCGCGGAAAGCTTCGATTTGCGCCGCCGTGGACGCCGGCCCCACCAACATCCCATAGCCACCCGAGCCTTGGGTTTCCTTGACCACCAGGTCTGGAAGATTGGCCAGCACATGGGAAAGCTCCGAGGGGTTGCGGCACTGCCAGGTCGGCACGTTCTTCAGAATGGGCTCTTCGTCCAGGTAAAAACGGATCATGTCGGTGACGAAGGGGTACACCGACTTGTCGTCCGCCACCCCGGTGCCGATGGCATTGGCCAGTACCACGTTGCCGCAGCGATAGGCCGCCAGCAGGCCCGGCACGCCGAGCATGGAGTCCGGGTTGAAGGCCAAGGGGTCGAGAAAGGCGTCGTCCAGGCGCCGGTAAATCACGTCAACGGCCTTCGGGCCGTCGGTGGTGCGCATGAACACGCGGTCGTCGCGCACGAACAGGTCGGCGCCCTCCACCAGTTCCACGCCCATTTCCCGGGCCAGGAACGCATGCTCGAAAAACGCGCTGTTGAAGCGCCCGGGGGTCAGCACCACGACGCTAGGGTCGTCCAACGGGCTAGAGCTTTTCAGGGTGTCGAGCAACAGGTTGGGGTAGTGGTCGATGGGGGCGATGCGCTGGGCGGCGAACAGCTCGGGGAACAGGCGCATCATCATCTTGCGGTCTTCGAGCATGTAGCTCACGCCGCTGGGGGTGCGCAGGTTGTCTTCGAGCACGTAGTAGGTGCCGTCGCCGTCGCGCACTAGGTCCACTCCGGAAATATGGGAGTAAATGTCGCGGTGCAGGTCCAGGCCCTGCATGGCCAACTGATACTGCTCGTTGGCCAGCACCTGCTCGGCCGGAATGATCCCGGCCTTGATGATGCGCTGCTCGTGGTAGAGGTCGGCCAGGAACATGTTCAAGGCCTTGACCCGCTGGATGCAGCCGCGCTCGACCACGCGCCATTCGCTGGCGGGGATGCTGCGCGGGATGGTGTCGAAGGGAATCAGGCGCTCGGTGCCCTGCTCGTCGCCATAGAGGGTGAAAGTGATGCCGGCCCGATGAAATAGCAGGTCGGCCTCCCGACGCCGCTGGGCCAGCAGTTCATCCGGTGTTTCGGCCAACCAGCGGGCGAACTCCCGGTAATGCGGGCGCACTAGGCCGGCGGCATCGTACATCTCATCAAAATAGGTGCGGATCATGCCGTACTCCTTGTCACCAGGACACGAAGGCTTCGCAAGCCTCGTGCCATCGGCATAAACGCTTAAATATCAATCAGTTGGATATACAGCCAGCGATCGGCGCACCATTCCTGTGCAGCAAACGCCTCCCTCTGATCGATCCCGCTTCATTGCGAAGCAATAGCCATAGCTATCAACAGCATAGTCAGAGTTGATTTCACTGCACGCCGGCGCGTCGGGATAATCGCCGCCACTTGCCCCAAAGCGCCCAGGACGGCGGACCGGGTGCCCACGCTCTTCCCTTTTGGCCACCTTCGCGGTGGCTTTTTTTTTGCGCGTCTGTCGCCAGGTTCAGTGCCGCACAAACAAAATCGGCCGACCCGAAGGTCAGCCGATGCCGGTATGTGATGACACTCAGGGTGTTCAGGCCAACCGCCCGCGAACCTCCTGCTTGACGCCCCAACCTTCGAGAATGCCGCCCAGTGGTTCGACCACTGCCTCGAAGTCCTGCTCGAAATCGCCGATGCCGCCGTATGTGGCGTACATCACCTTGCTCAACTCCAGGTGCCAGGCGCCGTCGTCGCGCGCACTGACTTGGGCATTGAGGGATTCACCGCGAAACTGCCTGGCTGCCCGGCGCGCTCCTTCTTCGTCCGGGAAAATGGCGTAAAACTCGATGGGATGGAATCGTGAAAAATCAAAGCCGCCTTCTTTCATGCGGCGCAGCACGCTGGTGCTGAGGTCTTCTTGATAGGCTGTGCTCATGAAACGTCCTCCTCACGATGGATAGACTTTCCGTACTCCCTGCACTGGCGCACGACGGCGGACAGCGATATGGCCCGGTAATGGCCAACGGGAAACAAGCATGTAGCTGACAAGACCGGAACTAGCGATGGACTCGCTGATCTCCGTTGCAGAGTAGCCCGAAGCCATTAGCTCTGCCAACGGGCTATGGTGGGTTTTTTAACCGGGGCTGGTCGGTAGAACACTGATGATTTCGATGCTGTTCTGCTCTTTCAGGCTCTTGAGCGTCGGGTCATCGGCGCGCCCTTCCAGGTCATTGAGGGGCAAGGCGTCGAGCGCGGGAAACAAGCGGGCCCGGATCAGCTTGGCCGCCTCTTCATGACTGGGCGGACCGACGCACTCGAACACCTCGACATTGGGTTCACCGTGATCGTCGACATAGGTGACATTCCACTTTTGCATCAGCGCCTCCTCGATAAACCCCAAAGTGGGCTCACAGTATCTCGACCGGCCCCACGCCCGATTCGTTCAACCCGCCCCACAGCAAAAGACCGCCACGGGGGCGGTCTTGGGCGGGCACGTTGCGCCCTTACTTCTCGGCGCGTTCCTTGAGGGCCTTCAAGGTATTGAACGGCGCCTCGACCACGAACTTGTTGGCCAGCCACGACGGCACGCTGCCGCCCGGCTCGGTGTGGACCTGGTAGGTCACTTCAATCTGGTCCGCGCCCTTAGGCACGAACTTCCAGAAGCCCTCGACCTGGGCCACCCGCACAAAGCCCTTTTCTTCGGGCAGGTAGGTGGGCACGCCTTTGAGCGTGCGGGTCAGGCTGCCATCGGCGCCTTGCTCGGTGGTGATCTGCGTCACCGAATCGCGCGGTGTGACCGGCCATGGCGTATTGAACTGGGTGTAGGTCCAGCTCTGCGCGCCTTCGTGCTTGAGCAGTTTCTGCGACTTGCACTCGTGGATCCAGGCGCAAGCGCCGGCCACGTCTTCCTGCAGACCGCGCAGCTTGTCCATGGAGGTCTTAATCACCGTGACGCCGCGGTAGGCCTTGTACTGAGAGCCTGCGACTTCACTCAGGGAAATCTTGATACCGTCCTCATCCTTGGCGGTTTTCCAGTCCTCAGCTTGGGCGGTGGCCGCCAATAAAACCGTTAAACCACAGCACATTGCCATTCGATGCAGCGAACCCATTGTCTTATTCCTTGTTGTTGAAGTTCCGGTCATGGCTGGCCCTCAGGCCGCCGTCATGTCTTCCCACCAACCGATCAGCCTGATGGCTTCTTCGCGATCACTACCACAGACCTCGACATCCGCCTGAAACGCACCACACACGGGCGGGCGTTCGGGCTGGCCGAAAATCAGGCACAGGTGTTCGACCGACAGGTGCAGGCAACGTTCGCCCGCAGCTTTGCCGTTAGGCATGCCGGGCAACGGTGTACTGATGGAGGGGGCGATGCAGCAAGCGCCACAGCCTTGGCGGCAGTTCATGACGAGGGGTTCCTAGATAACAAGCCAGAGCAGGTGAAACGCGGCACAGGTTACTCGCTAAAACAGCCGTTTGAAATTCCCCGGAACCGGGTTTTTACGCGCAAAGCGCCGTGACCGGGCAGTCGGCGACAAAGGGTCATGGCCAGAACGCGCAACGGCGGTGATGGGCTACTGCTTGAACTCGAAGTCCAGGGCTGCGCCTTCCACATCGCGGCGCTCGTCATTGCGTAATTGCAGGCCCATTTCGTTGCTGAGCAAGCGCCCGTTGAGCTGGAAGGGGCTGTCGTCCTTGGGTTTTTCGTTGAACAACGGCGGCAGCAGTGGCTCGCGCTTGACCAGCGAGGGCAGCGCGCCCAGTGGCTGCAAGTGGCGAACCATGTCCTGGGGCAAGCTCAGGTCCAAGTGCGCCGGCACCAACGGGGTTTTCGCCAGTTCGCTGGCAGACTTGGATTTAGCCGCGACCGGCGCACGTTTGCGCGTGGGCCGAGGCTTGGGCTTGGCGGCGGTATTTTTCGGGGAGACCGTTTTTTTCGCGCCGACCCCAGCCGGGTTCACTGTGGTGCTAGCGGTGGACTTCTCCTGGCCGCTGGCCGCCAGCACGGTGCCCACATTGAGGGCACTCAACAGGCCGACCAATAACCAAACAGCGGGAAAACTCGGTTTCATAGACCTGACAGCATTAACGGCAGAGGGCCATATGCTGGCCTGTTGAACACTTGATGACAAGCGCGCCGGCTCAATCGCCCGCTCAAAGCCCCGCAAAACCGCCGGTGGTTTCCTGGCACAGTTGGCTGGCCAGCATGCCCAAGGTCATCAAGGTGCGCTCCGCCTCACGGTTCCAGGGCGTGGCGCAGTTGAGGCGGATGCAGTGGTTGAACTGCTCGGTGTTACTGAAAATCAGCCCAGGTGCAATGCTGATGCCCTGCTGCAACGCCCGCACATGCAGCTCCTGGGTGTTGACCCGCCCCGGCAAACTGACCCACAGGATAAAGCCGCCCGTAGGCCGGGTCATTTGCGTACCTTCGGGAAAATGCTGCTGCACCGCCAGTTGAAAGGCGCTGAGGTTCTTGCGGTACTCCTGGCGGATGTAGCGCAGGTGGCGGTCGTAGCCGCCGTTTTCCAGATACGCGGCGATGCCCATTTGTGTGACGCTGCAGGCCGAATGGGTACTGAACGTCTGCAAACGTTGGATTTCCTGCTGGTATTTGCCGGCAATCATCCAACCGATGCGCACCCCCGGCGACAGGGTTTTGGAAAAGCTCGAACAGTAGATCACCCGGTCCAGTCGATCGTAGGCCTTGAGGGACTTGGTGCGCCCCTGCTCGAACATCAGTTCGCCATAAATATCGTCTTCGACGATCTGGATATCGAAATCCGAGGCCAGGCGCAGGAGTTGCTTCTGGCGCTCTTCCGGCATGGTCCCGCCCAAGGGGTTGCTCAGGCGCGTGGTCAGCACCAGGGCCTTGATTGGCCACTGGTTGGCCGCCAATTGCAGGGCCTCCAGGCTCATGCCGGTGGAGGGGTCGCTGGGGATCTCGATGACCTTAAGCCCCAGCAGGTCCGCCAGTTGCAGCAGGCCGTAATAGGTCGGCGACTCGGCGGCGATCAGATCGCCGGGGCGGGTCAGCACCCGCAGCGACATCTGCAAGGCATCGACACAGCCGTGGGTGATAACGATTTCCGAAGGGTCGACCACCACCCCGGCATCGCGCATGCGGATCGCCACCTGGCGGCGCAGCGGTTCGAACCCGGGGCTGAACATGTAGCTGAAGGCCCGCGGGCTATGGAAACGGGTGACCTTGGCCAGTTGCTGGTGCAACGCCCTTACCGGCAGGTAATCCACGCTGGGCACCGCCGCCCCCAGAGGAAACACGCCTTCGCGGCGCGACTCGACCAACACCTGCTGGATGATACTGCTGCGGGTGACCAACCCCGGCCGCTCGACCCGCGCGATATCCGGGGTAGGCGCCGTCAGTGCTGGCGTCTGGTGCACGTAGTAACCCGACTGCGGCCGTGCGCGGATCAGGCCCTGGTCTTCCAGGTTGGCATACGCCTGCAGCACTGTGGCATGGCTGACATTGAGCTGCGAACTCATCTTGCGCACCGACGGCACGCGCTCGCCGGGCTGATAGACACCGCGCCGAATGTCCTCGGCCAACTGCTGGGCGATACGTTGGTAGAGCAAAAGGTTGGTCATGACGCGGTACTCGGCTTACGGGCCTATTATTTTTGTGGGACGTAACACCGGCACAGTTTAGAAGTGTACGGGCACAGTTGCCACAATAGTCGAGCAGCCAAGGCAGTGACAGGAAAAACTGGACGGTTTGCGCTGTTGTTCACAGGTGCAAACCCGCGCATCAGTGGCAGGTTTACCCTGTGGGCGCGGGTTTGGTCCGCTCCCACAGGCTCGTTCAGTGTTTTTTTTGGAGGGCCGGATTTAGCGGGCGGCGCCGAGTTGGCCTTTTTCGTCGGAAAAGACGATTTCCACCCGGCGATTCTGGGCACGGCCGCGCTCGGAAGCGTTGGCTTCCACCGGGTATTCATCGCCATAGCCTTCGACCTGGATGCGTTTTTCTTCGATGCCCAGGTCGATCAGTACGTCCGCGACCGCTTGGGCGCGGTCGCGGGACAGTTTCAGGTTGTCCTGGCGCCCGCCCGTGCTGTCGGTGTAACCCTCGATGCGCACCACGCGCTTTGGGTTCAGTTGCAAGAACTGCACGAGTTTGAGCACGGTACGGTTGGCTGAGCTTTTCAGGTCGGCCTCGCCGGTGTCGAACAACACGTCGCCCAGGGTCATCACCAAGCCGCGGTCAGTCTGGGTGGTGGCCAGGCTGATGATCTGCTCTTCCAGCCACTTGCCCTGCTGCTGCACGCTGAGCAACTTGGCCTCGCGCAAAGCCAGTTGCAGGCGTTGGCGCTCCAGTTCCAGCTTGGCGGCGCGCTCCTGGTTGAGCACCTGCTCGGTGTGCTCCAGGGCGATGTCGCTGTAGCGCTGGCTCAGGTAGGCGTAATGGGCCACGTCTTCGCCACTGCCCCAGTAACTGGAGAGACGATCGGCACGGGCCAGGGATTCACCGGCGCGGATCACATCCTTGGGCGCGATGCGCAGCACATTGGAGTCTTCCTTGACCTTCTGGAACTGGGTCGCTGCCTGTTGCAGCGCCGCATCACTGTGCTGGCCGGCGCAGCCGAAAAGGCTGGCGCAACTGGCCAGGAGCACACCGCCCATCACGCTTTTATTCAGGCTCATTGGGCGTCTCCCAACTGCTTGCGCAAGCGCGTGATACGGGTGTTAAGCACATTCAACTGCTCGCGGCTCTTGAGGGTCAGGACCCGCGCTTCGGCCAGGCGGGCGTCCAACTCGGCCTGTTCAGCCTGCATGCGGGCGTCCTTGAAGGACTGATCGGACATCTCGGCCCGCGCGCGCAGCAATTTATCTTCGGCCAGTTTCAACTCGGCCACGTCCTCGGGCATGGCGCCCACGGCCTTGGCCTGTTCCAGGGCTTGCTCGGTCAAACGCATTTGTTCATTCGGCGCCGGATCGGCTGCACAACCCGCCAGAGCCAGAACGGCCAGGGCAGCGAAAAGAGGTCGAATACTCACTAAAAATCCCTACTGATTTGGGGCGCTGGCGGGTTGCTTCTGCTGGGCCTTCCAGCGCTCGATATTGCGCTGCAGCACAGCCTGCGCCAGGCCGGACGCTGGCAATTCTGTCATCTTTTTGGCCAACTGTCCGCGCAACCATGGATCGTTGCAGGCCGAGTTATGGGAAACCGCCAGGAACAACCCCGGCTGATCCACTGCTTGCCCGTGGGCCAGGAGGTCGTCGGCCATGCCCAGGGTCTGGGCCATGGCCATTCCCGCATAGCGCCCGGCCAGGACGTATTCCACTTCGCCCAGCAGCAATTTCTGCAAGGCCTGGGTCAGGTTGGGGGTGCGCACCAGGGCCAGGTTTTGCTCGGCGAACAGTTCAAAATCCTGGGTAAGCCGGGCCTTTTGCGACAAGGCCCCGGAGTGGCCCTGTAAGTCTGAAGCCTGGCTGTAGACCAGCGGCGAATCCTTGCGGGTCCAGACCAGATAGTCGTTGCGTACCAGCGGTGGGTGCACGTAGTCCAGGGCGGCCAGTTCATTAACCGTCAACGGTGCGTCCAGCAGCAGGTCCATGCGCCCGCTGCGCACTTCGTCCAAGGCCTGGGCCCGTTTGCCGGCGTACAACACTTCGACCTTAAGCCCCAGCTCACCGGCCACTTGCTGCATCAGGTCGGCACTGGCGCCGATCAAATGTTTGGGGTCTTGCGGGTCCTGCCACAGGTAGGGCGGGGCATCCGGGCTGCCAGTCACCACCAGCCGCTCGCATTTACCGGCCGCGCCCGCCAGTACCGGCAACAGGCCCAACCCCACCAGCAACGACATTCCGCCCAAGCGTCGCAACGCCATGCCTACCTCCCCACCCACAGTGAACACAATAAAAAAAGCCCGACCATAAGGCCGGGCTCTTTATAAGTGAAGCGACTGGTTTAAACCAGCTTCTCCAACTCAGGTACAGCTTCAAACAAGTCAGCTACTAGGCCGTAATCAGCCACCTGGAAGATCGGTGCTTCTTCGTCCTTGTTGATCGCGACGATCACTTTGGAGTCTTTCATACCGGCCAAATGCTGAATCGCGCCGGAGATACCGACAGCGATGTACAGCTGTGGCGCGACGATCTTACCGGTCTGGCCAACCTGCATATCGTTAGGCACGAAGCCTGCGTCCACGGCCGCACGGGAAGCACCCACAGCAGCCCCCAGCTTATCGGCCAGGGCGTAGAGGTGCTTGAAGTTGTCGCCGTTCTGCATGCCACGGCCGCCGGAAACGACGATCTTGGCAGCGGTCAGCTCAGGGCGGTCGGACTTGGCCAGCTCTTCGCCAACGAAGGACGACTTGCCCGCGTCGTGCGCAGCACCAACGGCTTCAACCGCGGCCGAACCGCCCTCGGCGGCAACCGGGTCGAAACCGGTGGCACGCACGGTGATGACTTTCACCGAGGCCGAGGATTGCACGGTAGCAATGGCGTTACCGGCGTAGATCGGGCGCTTGAAGGTGTCGGCCGATTCTACCGAGATGATCTCGGAGATCTGGTCAACGTCCAACTGAGCGGCAACGCGCGGCAGGATGTTTTTGCCGTTGGAAGTCGCGGCAGCCAGGATGTGGCTGTAGCCAGCGCCCAGTTCGGCAACCAGCGGCGCGACGTTTTCCGGCAACTGGTGGGCATAGGCAGCGTTGTCGGCCAGCAGCACCTTGGACACACCAGCCACTTTCGCAGCGGCTTCAGCCACGGCGCCAGCGTTGGAGCCCGCTACCAGGATGTGAATGTCGCCACCGATTTTCGCAGCCGCAGCCACAGTGTTCAGCGTGGCCGGGGCCAGCACTTTGTTGTCGTGTTCAGCAATAACCAAGATAGTCATTTAGATTACCTTCGCTTCGTTTTTCAGTTTCTCGACCAGTTCAGCCACCGACTTGACCTTGATACCCGCGCTGCGTGCAGCCGGCGCTTCGACTTTCAGGGTCTTGTTGGTGGAGGCGGTGGAAACGCCCAAAGCGTCCGGAGTCAGCACTTCCAGAGGCTTCTTCTTGGCTTTCATGATGTTTGGCAGGGACGCGTAGCGCGGCTCGTTCAAACGCAGGTCGGTGGTGACGATCGCTGGCAGGCTCAGTGAGACTGTTTGCGCGCCGCCGTCGATTTCGCGGGTGACTGCAACCTTGTCGCCCGCCACTTCGACTTTCGACGCGAAGGTGCCCTGGCCGAAACCGGTCAGCGCCGCCAGCATCTGGCCGGTCTGGTTGTTGTCGCTATCGATGGCCTGTTTACCCAGGATCACCAGTTGCGGCTGCTCCTTATCGACCACAGCCTTGAGCAGCTTGGCCACGGCCAGGGAGTTCAGTTCATCGGCGGATTCGACGAGGATGGCACGATCGGCACCCAGGGCCAGTGCGGTACGCAGTTGCTCTTGGGCAGTGGACGGACCAATGGAGACGACGACGATTTCAGTCGCTACACCTTTCTCTTTCAGGCGTACCGCTTCTTCCACTGCGATTTCGCAGAAAGGGTTCATCGACATCTTGACGTTAGCGAGGTCGACGCCGGAGTTGTCCGCTTTGACGCGAACCTTGACGTTATAGTCGACCACTCGTTTGACAGCTACAAGAACCTTCATGGATTCCTCGTTACTCTCCGGTGAAAAGAAAGTCGCCTAGGCGAACCTGGCGGTTGATGCTTATCGGCGCAAGGGCACCTCTAAAAACGCCGGCATATTGAACGGGGGACTGTGCCCGCAAGGCGGATGACCATTCGTCAGTAGTGACTGACAAGTCATTCCCTTTCGCGGTGTGTAAACTGCGCGCCAAACCACGCGCCTATGTCACCTGATGCTGCCTTCGCCCTGTCTTTAGAGGTGCTCTTGAAACCAACAGCCAGCCTACGGCGAGCGCAAAACCGACCGTATCTTGACCGGAACGCCTATTCCGGTCAATACGGCAAAATGGTCAGTTATAAGCCGCGCTTCTTTGATTTATCTGGCTTCCAGCAAATTCAAACAAACGTTTGTATTGGACGCTGAGAGTGGTGTAGATATAATGCGCCGCTTAGAGAGACAGGTGGGTCATCCATTGCTTGCCCCCCTTGAGTGCGGCGTCATAAAGCGGTAGCCCAAACAACGGATGCAACACCAAACCTCCAATTAGAAAAAACTGTGAGCCTTGAGTAGGAGAGAGCCTGTGGAACGCGAATACATGGAATTCGACGTAGTCATCGTCGGAGCCGGCCCCGCTGGCCTGTCTGCCGCCTGCCGTCTGAAGCAAAAGGCCGCGCAAGCGGGCCAGGAAATCAGCGTCTGTGTGGTCGAAAAAGGCTCGGAAGTCGGTGCGCACATCCTGTCGGGCGCCGTGTTTGAACCCCGGGCCCTGAACGAACTGTTCCCGGACTGGAAGGAACTGGGCGCACCGCTGAACACGCCAGTGGTACGCGATGACATTTATGTACTGCGCAGTGCCGAGAACGCTACCAAAGTTCCCGACTTCTTTGTGCCCAAGAGCATGCACAACGAAGGCAACTACATCATCTCCCTGGGCAACCTGTGCCGCTGGCTGGCCCAGCAGGCCGAGAACCTGGGCGTGGAGATCTACCCAGGCTTCGCTGCCCAGGAAGCGCTGTTCGACGAAAACGGCGTGGTGCGCGGCATCATTACCGGCGACCTGGGCGTAGACCGCGAAGGCCAGCCCAAGGAAGGCCTGTACACCCCCGGCATGGAACTGCGTGGCAAGTACACGCTGTTCGCCGAAGGCTGCCGTGGCCATATCGGCAAGCAACTCATCAAGCGTTTCGACCTGGGCAGCGACGCCGACGCCCAGCACTACGGCATCGGCCTGAAGGAAATCTGGGAAATCGACCCGGCCAAGCATCAGCCAGGCCTGGTAATGCACACCGCCGGCTGGCCGCTGGACATCATGAGCAACGAGAACACCGGTGGCTCGTTCCTTTATCACCTGGAAAACAACCAAGTGGTGGTCGGCCTGATCGTCGATCTGTCCTACAGCAACACCTTCCTGTCGCCGTTCGATGAGTTCCAGCGCCTCAAGCATCACCCCGTGCTCAAGCAGTACCTCGAAGGCGGCAAGCGCATCAGCTACGGCGCCCGCGCACTGAGTAAGGGCGGCCTGAATTCGCTGCCGAAAATGGTCTTCAAGGGTGGCGCGCTGATCGGTTGCGACCTGGGCACCATGAACGTCGCCAAGATCAAGGGCAGCCACACGGCCATGAAGTCCGGCATGCTCGCCGCCGACGCCGTGGCCGATGCGCTGCTGGCCGGCGGCGAAGGCGCTGACGAGCTGACCAGCTACGTCGATGCGTTCAAGGCCAGCTGGCTCTACGAGGAACTCTTCGCCACCCGCAACTTCGGCCCGGCGATGCACAAGTTCGGCCCGATCCTGGGCGCCGGGTTCAACTGGTTCGACCAGAACATCCTGGGCAGCAAGATCCCGTTCACCCTGCACGACACCAAGCCGGACTACGCCTGCCTCAAGCTGGCCAAGGACAGCAAGAAGATCGACTACCCCAAGCCCGACGGCAAACTGAGTTTCGATAAGCTCAGCTCGGTATTCCTCTCCAGCACCAACCATGAAGAAGAGCAGCCCTGCCACTTGAAACTGGCCGACCCGAGCATCCCGATCAACCAGAACCTGCCGTTGTACGACGAACCGGCGCAGCGCTACTGCCCGGCCGGCGTATACGAAGTCATCACCAAAGAAGACGGCGAAAAGCGCTTCCAGATCAACGCCCAGAACTGCGTGCACTGCAAGACCTGTGACATCAAGGACCCTGCGCAGAACATCACCTGGGTCACGCCCGAAGGCGCTGGCGGCCCGACTTACCCGAACATGTAAGCCGCACGCTTGAACATCGAGGCTCCCGCATGGGGGCCTTTTTGTTGCCCGCCGCTTTAGCGCCCGCCTACGACGCCACCCGCTCCGCCCCCGGGTTACGCTCGAAATAGCGCTTGTACTCACGGCTGAACTGCGAGGTGCTCTGATACCCCACGCGGTGGGCCGCCTGAGCCACGCCCATGCCTTCGGCCACCAGCAATTGCTGGGCCTTGAGCAAACGCAGGCGTTTGAGGTACTGCACCGGCGACAACAGGGTGCTGCGCTTGAAATGCTCGTGGAAGGTCGATGCGCTCATGTTCGCGTAGCGCGCCAGGGTTTCCACATTCAGCGGCTCGGCATAGTGCTCGTGCAAATGGCTGAGGGACGCGGCGACCCGGGCAAATTGCCCCTGCTGTTCCACCAGCGCCCGCAGCACATCGGCCTGGGGCCCGCGCAGCGCGACGAACAACAGCTCGCGCAAACGGGCGCTGCCCATCACCTGGCATTCCAGCGGATCGTGCAGGCAGCGCAACAGCCGCTCGACGCAACCGCGCATGCTGTCATCGAGCACCGCCGAGCTCATGGACTCCAGGGTTTGCGCCGCCACGGGGCCTCCCTCGTCGCGGCCCATCGCCAACACCAACTCGCCGAGCACGGCGCGGTCGATGCCGATCGCCAAGCCCAATAAAGGCGCATCCGCCGAGGCGAAGGTTTCGCACTCGAACGGCACCGGCAACGCCTGGATCAGGTAATGGCCAGCGCCGTATTCCAGGGTGCGCGGGCCCAGATACGCCAGTTTGCTGCCCTGCACGATAACCATCAGGCTCGGCTCGTAGATCTGTGGCCCGCGCGCCACATCCCGGCTGGCGCGCAGCAATTGCACGCCCGGCACGGCGGTGGGAATGAAGCCATCGCGGGTAGCAAGCGGCGCGAGCAAGGCAACCAACGTGGCATTGGCGTCCAAATGACGGGTCAACAACATGGCACAGGCTTCAGGCAAAAAATGAGGCGCCCATCATCGCAGGTCTGCTGGCCGTTGCCGCGCGCCACGGGGCGAATCCGGAGGAATAGGCAAGAGAGCCGGAGTATTCGCCCTGTCGAGCCGGGCCACCGGCGCGCAAAATAACCCGCCTCAACAGTCAACGCATCTGCGAGGTTCTTCATGTACACAGCCATCGGTTACGCCGCCCAGTCCGCGACCACTCCCCTCGCCCCCATGACCTTCCAACGCCGCAGCCCGCGCCCCGACGACGTGGCCATCGAAATCCTCTACTGCGGCGTGTGCCACTCCGACATCCATCAGGCGCGCAACGAGTGGGGCATCGCCGTATACCCGCTGATGCCGGGCCATGAAATCGTCGGCAAGGTCACCGCCATCGGCGCCCAGGTCACGGCCCACAAGGTCGGCGACCTGGTGGGCGTGGGTTGCATGGTCGATTCCTGCCGCCACTGCGACGCCTGCCACGCCGACCTGGAGCAGTACTGCCTCGAAGGCCCGACCATGACCTACGCCACCCCGGACCGGGTCGATGGCAGCAACACCATGGGCGGTTACTCCGACAGCATCGTGGTCAGCGAGCGCTTTGTGGTGCGCATCCCGGCCAAGCTGGACCTGGCCAGCGCCGCGCCGATCCTTTGCGCCGGCATCACCACCTACTCGCCCCTCAAGCACTACGGTGTCGAGCCCGGTGACAAGGTTGGCATCCTCGGTATGGGTGGCCTGGGCCATATGGGCATCAAGTTCGCCAAAGCCATGGGCGCAGAAGTGACCCTGTTCACCCGTTCCGCCAGCAAGGCTGAAGAAGCGCGGCGCCAGGGTGCGGACCATGTGATCGTATCCACCGACGCCGCGCAGATGGCTGCCGCCGCAGGGCAGTTCGACTTCCTGCTCGACACCATCCCGGTGCAGCACGACCTCAACCCCTACCTGCAAACCCTGCGCTTTGACGGTGTGCATATCCTGGTCGGGCTGATCGAACCGGTGAACCCGCCGATCCACGCCGCACACCTGGTGACCCAGCGCCGCGTACTGGCAGGCTCATTGATCGGCGGCATGGCCGAAACCCAGGAAGTGCTGGATTTCTGCGCCGAGCACAACATCACCTGCGACATCGAAATGCTCGACATCCGCCAGATCAACGAGGCCTACACCCGCATGATCGCCGGCGATGTGAAGTACCGCTTCGTGATCGACATGGCCACGCTCAAGGGCTGAACCGGCCGATAGAAAAGCTGCGTTTGTTCTGACCTCATCGCGGGCAGGCTCGCTCCCAACCCGGACGGCTTGCTCGCGATGGCCGTGGCCCTGCCAACACAGACGCGGTGTCAGCCCTGGGCAAACTCGCGCAGAGAATCCCCCTCCATGCGATAGCGCACCCATTCTTCCTGGGGCTTGGCGCCGATGGATTCATAGAATTTGATCGCCGGCTCGTTCCAGTCCAGCACGCTCCACTCGAAACGCCCGCAACCGTTGTCGCAGGCAATGCGCGCCAGGTGGCGCAGCAGTTTCTTGCCCGCGCCGCCGCCACGCTGCTCCGGGTTGATGTACAGGTCTTCGAGGTACAGGCAATTGCTGCCCAGCCAGGTCGAGTAGCTGAAAAAGAACACCGCGAAGCCGATCGGCAAACCGTCGCGCAGGCAAATCAGGCCATGGGCCGTGGCGCCTTCGCCGAACAGGCTGCGCTGGATGTCGGCGACGCTGGCAATGACTTCGTGGCGGGCCTTCTCGTAATCCGCAAGCTCAGTGATAAAGGAAAGGATTTGCTGGGCGTCACTGGGCAACGCCGGGCGGATTTCGATGGTCATGGACGATCCTGGCAAAAATTCAAAAGGCGATGCTAATGCAGTTTGCCGACCTGGCGCAGCTCAATTTCAGCGGCGAATGGCAGAACCTTCGCAGCAGGATCAGCACCGCCCGTCGCCCGCCCGGCACCCCACCGGCCAGCGGCTGACCAATTGAAGGTAACCCCCTGACATTGGAGACGACACCATGAATCGCTCACTCCTTACAAACCTGGCCCTGGCCGGCCTGCTGTCCTCGGTTTCCCTGGCCTCGTTCGCCGGTTCCACCGGGCCGACCAACCCGGTCGATTCGCCAACGCCGCCCACCACCCAGGGCTCGACACCGTCGATGGACACCGGCGGCGCCATGGATAACGGCGGCCTGCCTCCATCCACCGGCACCGACCCGCGGGTGCAGGGTAACGACAGCGGCCGCCAGGGCGGCGCGCCCGATCCGGAAAACGGCAAGATGGGCAGCGGCTCGAAAACCACCACCGGCGGTTCCGGCTCCGAAGGCAACGGCGCCGCTCAGTAAGCGCCAGGCCCCTGGCTCAGGGTTCCAGGCCGATGGGGAAGAACACCCCGGCGCTCCACACCCCGAGCCAGTTCTGGCCATCGATGGGGCGGCTCACCGCCAGCTCCACCAATTGGTAGAAGACGTTGCGGTGGATCAGCGCTTCCAGATTGCTGCGTACCAGCACGTAGGGCGCTGGCTCCTGGCTCGCAGGATCGATCACCACCCGCAATGGGTGTTCGGCATCGGCGGCGAAGGATTCTTCGACATTGCTGGTAAAACGCAACACTTGGCTCTCGCCCTGCCCTTCAACCTCCAGGGTCACGGCAATGAACGGCGCGTCATCGACCTTGATCCCGACTTTTTCCACAGGGGTAATCAGGAAGTAGTCATCGCCGTCGCGGCGCAGGATGGTGGAGAACAACTTGACCATCGGCTTGCGGCCAATGGGCGTGCCCTGGTAGTACCAGGTGCCGTCGCGGGCGATGCGCATATCGATATCGCCGCAGAACTCGGGATTCCACAGGTGCACCGGCGGCAGGCCCTTGGCCTTGGGGATCTGGGCGAACAGGTCGAGGGCTTTTTGCGTGTCGCTCATGGAGGCTCCGGGGGCCGCGCTCAGTCGCTCAGGCCCAGCAGGCTGCGCGCGTACTGGCGCAGGGGTTGGCCGAGCAGGTCTTGCGGCGTGTTGTCATGGAACGTCAGTAAACCGCCACGGCTGCGGATGCGCGCCGTGTCGATCAGGTATTGGGTACTGGTCTCGATCAGCATGATCTGAATCACACCGGTGTCCACCCCTAGGCGATCCACGGCTTCCTGGTCGGCCCATTCATCGTAGTTGCCGATGCGGTCTTCGGCCTTGGCGAAGCGGGTGTAGAGCAGGTAATGGGCGCCGGCGGCGCGAGCCTCGGTCATTGCCTCGTCCAGCCCTTCGGGGGCACGGGCGCGGCGCACCATGGGGAAATACTCGACGAAGCTGTTGAACGCCTCTTCGGCCACCACATTGGGCCGCGGGTAAGCGCTGCCCGGCGGGACGAACGCGCCCTGGGCGATAAACACGAAGGAATCGGGTTGGATGCGCACGGAGCTGGTGCGGCGGGTATCGCTGTGGTCCAACAGGCCCGCATCGCTCATGTGGTAGCGAGCGCCCTCGCCCAGGTCACTGACATTCATGCAGCCACCAAGCGCCAAAACGGCCAGCAGCAAAACCAGGCTACGCATCCTACCCTCCAGAGGCCGGTGACGGAAAACCGGCGAATGGGCACCAGATGCAGCTTCCGGGCCAGCCTGCCTGGGCCTCAGCCGCCAATGATCTTCATCACCGTCGCGCCGCCGGAGAACGCCACTTCCTGCTTGTCGTCCAGGGCTTTCATCAGCAGCCGCTGCAACGCGGGCAGGGCCTGGTGGCGCGGTTTGTCCAGCAAGTCGCCGATGTAGTGGCGGTTGCTCGACGACAGGCAGCCATGCAGCCAACCGGTGGACGACAGACGCAAGCGCGAACAGGTCCGGCAAAACGGCACGCTTTCATTGGCAATCACACCGAAGAAGCCATGGCCCGGTACTTCGTAGCGCACCGCAGTGGCGTCCACCGGGGCGTCGGCTTGCAAGTATTCGTAGCGTTCGCCAATCAAGCCCAGCAACTGCTGGAGGCTGACAAACTGCTGCAGGAAGCTATTGCCATCGCTGGCCAGGTGGCCCATGCGCATCAACTCGATGAAGCGCAACTCGTAGCCACGCTCCAGGCAGTAGTCGAGCAGCGGCATCACCTGGTCCAGGTTCTGCCCGCGCAACGGCACCATGTTGACCTTGACCTTCATCCCGGCGGCCTTGGCCTGGGCCATACCGTCGAGCACGGTGGGTAGGTCGCCGCCCCGGGCGATGGCGCGGAAGGCTTGCGGGTCGAGGGTGTCGAGGGAAACGTTGATGCGGCGGATGCCGGCCTGCACCAGGGAGGGCAACTTGCGCGTCAGCAACTGGCCATTGGTCGTCAGGCTAATGTCCGCCAGGCCCATCTGCCCCACGGCCGCCATGAACGCTTCCAGCTTGGGGCTGACCAGTGGTTCGCCGCCGGTGATGCGCAAACGCTCGATGCCTGCCGCCTCGATCAGGTACGCCACGCCCCGGGCCATGGCCTCGGCCGACAGTTCATCCTGCGCAGCCACCAGCCGCTTGCCGTTGGGCACGCAGTAGGTACAGGCATAGTTGCAGGCTGAAGTCAGGCTGATACGCAAATTGCGAAAACGCCTGCCTTGACGGTCAACGATCATGAAGCACTCCGGCGGAAGAAAAATCGGAACCGGCAAAACCTGACTTATAAATCAGATTTTAGCAAGTCCCATGCCTGAGTATAAGCTGGGGAGGTTCGCGCCACGTAGCTCAATGATGGCGCAATAAAGCACTTGAATGGCTCAACTGCCCGGGGCGTCGGTGTCGCGCTTGCGCTTGTTGCCCATGCGCACACCGATATCCATCAGGAACTGGAAGAAGCCTTCCTGGTCTTCCAGCACATTGCTCCAGAACGGCGAGTGGTACAGCGCCACGGCGCCGTGGACCAGCGCCCAGGACGCGCAATAGTGGAAATACGGCGGCACGTCTTCGAGCTTGCCCTCGCTGATGCGGCCCTTAATCAACAGGGTCAGGCGCTCGAAGTTCGAAGCACGGATCTTGTGCAATTCTTCGACCATCTCCGGAACCTGGTTGCCCTTGACCACCTTCTCTTCCAGGCGATCGAACAAGCGATAGCGCTGCGGGTCGCGCATGCGGAACTCAAAGTAAGCCCGGGACAGGGCTTCCTTATCCTTGTCCACATCGGCAGAGTGCAGCAGCTCATTCAGGTCGCGCTCGTAATCGAGCATCAAGCGCAGGTAGATCTCCGCCTTAGACTTGAAGTGCTTGTAGATCGTGCCTTTGCCGATACCCACGGCATCAGCGATCATCTCGACGGTGACACTGTCTTCACCTTGTTCGAGGAACAGCTTGAGCGCGGTATCGAGAATTTCTTGCTCGCGGCGACGAAACTCACGGACCTTACGAGGTTCTTTGTGCATAAGAAAAGGTCTGTAGGGGTCAAAATCGAAGCCGCGTATTATGCCTAACTTGCGCCAAATTGCACGGATCATCCGACCATGACTACGTTTCTTGATGAATTTGTACAGGCTCCCGGCCTGCGTTATTTGAACCACGCGGCCGTTGCGCCCTGGCCCAATCGCGCCGCATTAGCCGTCACCCGCTTCGCCCAGGAGAACGTTTTGCTCGGCGCCAGGGACTATCCGGACTGGATGGTACTGGAACAACGCCTTCGCGAACGCCTTACCCGCCTGCTCAACGCACCGGCAACGGATGACGTGGCGCTGGTCAAAAATACATCAGAAGCCCTCTCTTTCGTAGCCTTCGGTTTGAGCTGGAAAAACGGCGACCAGATCGTCATCAGCGACGAAGAATTCCCCTCCAACCGCATCGTCTGGGAAGCCCTGGCCGGGCAAGGGGTGGAAGTGGTGCAAGTCAGCCTCAAGGGCGATGACCCGGAAGCCGCGCTGCTGGCGGCCTGCGGGCCGCGCACGCGGCTGATGTCGGTCAGCGCCGTGCAGTTCGCTAGCGGCCTGCTGCTGGACCTGCGACGCCTGGGGGCCGGCTGCAAGCAGCGCAACGTGCTGTTTTGTATTGACGCGATCCAGCAACTGGGCGCCCTGCCCTTCGATGTGCAGGCCTATCAATGCGACTTCGCCATGGCCGACGGCCATAAGTGGATGCTCGGCCCAGAAGGCCTGGGGGTGTTCTATTGCCGTGCCGAGTTGCGCGAACAACTCAAACTGCATGAATTCGGCTGGCACATGCTCGAACACATGGGCGACTACAGCCGCACCGCGTGGGAACCGGCGCAAAGCGCACGGCGTTTTGAATGCGGCAGCCCCAACATGCTCGGGGCCATGGCGCTGGAGGCCAGCCTGTCGCTGCTCGAAGACGTGGGCATGGAAGAAGTCGCCCGGTTAATCGCCGAACGGGTGCAGTGGTTGCAAGACGGTTTGAGCGCCATTCCCGGGGTGCGCTTGCACAGCCCGCTGAATCCGGCGCGTCGGGGCGGGATTTTCTCGTTCAGTATCGATGGCATCGATAATCAGCAGCTATGGCGGCAGTTGATGGCGCAACAGGTGGTGTGCATCCCCCGTGGTGAGGGTGTGCGTTTTTCCCCGCATTTCTATACAGAAAAGCGCGTAATCGACGAAACTCTCGCAATTGTCGCTACCCTGGCGCGGCAATGAGAACTCAAGCGAAGCGCGCGTATTCCAAATCTGTTTAAGAAATAGCCAGCGCAAACTGGACGCAACGCCATTGTGATCAATACTTGAGCTGTCGACGCGGCATCTCCCCCAAGTGTCGCGGCGATGAAGGTACCAACGGACCGCGTGCCTTTGTTTTACTCCTAATGGTCTTAACCCGGATTCACCCCCCAGAACCCGGGTTTTTTTTGCCCGCGATTTACCTTAGAACGGCTTGACCCGAGCCAGCGGGAACAACCGCTGGAAGTTCTCGCTGGTTTGGCGGGCAAACGCATCAAAGGGCTGGCCGCGCAGCATCGCCAGATACTGCGCCACTTCCCGCACGTACTGCGGCAAGTTGGGCTTGCCCCGGTACGGAATGGGGGCCAGGTAAGGCGAGTCGGTCTCTACCAGCAGGCGATCGGCCGGCACCTGGCGCGCCACATCGCGCAAGGCCTCGGCATTCTTGAAGGTGACAATCCCCGACAGCGAGATGTAGAAGCCCAGGTCCAGCGCGGCTTTGGCCATGTCCCAGTCTTCTGTGAAGCAGTGCAGCACGCCCGCTTGGGGCAACGCTGCTTCGCGCAGCAGGGCCAGGGTGTCGGCCCGCGCGCCACGGGTGTGGACGATCACCGGTTTGCCGGTTTGCTGGGCGGCCTCCAGGTGCAGGCGGAATGAGGCTTGCTGCAACTCGGCGGCTTCAGGTTCGTAGTGGTAATCCAGGCCCGTCTCGCCAATGGCCACGACACGCGGGTGGTTGAGCTCACGCAGCAGCCAGTCCAGCGCCGGCGCGGCGCCGGGCTGAACGTCGAGCGGGTGAACACCCACCGAACAATCGACATCGTCATAGCGCTCGGCCAGTGCCTTGACGTCGGCCGCGTTGTCGACACTGACGCCAATGCACAGGAAATGCCCGACGCCACATTGGCGGGCAGCATCCAGTGCTGCGTCCAGGGAGCCGCCGTGGGCAGCCAGGTCGAGGCGGTCGAGGTGGCAGTGGGAATCTACAAGCATAAAAAGTCGCAACTCGGTTCTGTGGATAAAAAAGCGCCGCGGGCGGCGCCGATCAACGGCGGCCGAGCAACCCCACCCATTGCACCAACAGGGCTTCGAGCAACAACACCCGATTGAGGTTGGCCTTACCCAGGACTTTCTGGCGCTGGGCGAGGATCCAGTCCTGGATCTCCAGGACCTTGCCCTGCGGGCTCTTTTGCGCCAGGTACTGCACAACCTTGCGCATGTCGGCCAGGCCCAGGCCAGCCTCGTCGTGGGTCAGTTGATAACGCAGGATCAGGCTCGACCAGTCGCAGAACCAGTCGAACAGCAGTAACAACGGGATGGCATTCCAGCCCTCGGCCAATTGGGTCGGCGATTGCTGTTGTTTGAGCAGTTTCTTCACCCCTTCAACCACCAACGCCCGCTGCTCGCGCACGCCCTGGGCCTGGAGGTTGACCGCCAACAGCGGCGAGCCGGCGGCCAGGGTCAGGAGTTCACCACGCTCATCCGTTGTGCAGTCGGGCAACGCCTGGGCCAGCCATTGCAGGCTCATGGCTGGGCTCGGCAACGGGCACGCCTGCTGCACGCAGCGGCTCTTGACCGTGGGCAGCAAGCGGCTTGGCTGGTGGCTGACCAGCAGCAGCACCGTGTCGCCGGAGGGTTCTTCGAGGCTTTTGAGCAAGGCGTTGGCTGCGTTGTGGTTCATCGCCTCCACCGGCTCGATCAACACCACTTTGCGCCCGCCCATTTGCGCGGTCTGCACCACGAAACTCACCAGGTCACGGACCTGATCGACCTTGATCGCCTTGTCCGCCTCTTCCGGCTCCAGAATGTAGTTGTCCGGATGGCTACCGGCCTTGAGCAGCAGGCAGGATTTGCACTGGCCGCAAGCCTCCAGCCCCTCGGGTCGTTGGCACAACAGGCTGGCCATCAGGCGTTCGGCCAGGGCGCGCTTGCCGATACCCATGGGGCCGTGCAGCAAATAAGCGTGGGCGTGCTGGCTGCGGCCGGCCAATTGCTGCCAGAGGCTGTCCTGCCACGGATAGGCTTCAGCCACGATGGCGCTCCAGCAGGGTCGGCACCAGGGCATCCAGCGCACGTTGAACCTGCGCCAGGGGTTGAGCGGCGTCCACCAGCAGGTAGCGCGCCGGGTCCGCCTTGGCTCGGGCGAGGAACGCGCTGCGAACCGCGTCGAAAAACAGCCGATCTTCCAGCTCGAAGCGGTCCAGCCGCCCACGGGCGCTGGCCCGGGCCATGCCGATTTCCACCGGCAGGTCGAACACCAGCGTCAGGTCCGGGCGCAGATCGCCCTGAACGAACGTTTCCAGCGCCGCGATACGCTCCACGGACAAACCGCGGCCGCCGCCTTGATAGGCGTAAGTGGAGTCAGTAAAGCGATCACACAGCACCACCGCGCCCCGTGCCAGCGCCGGGCGGATCACTTGTGCCAAGTGCTGGGCCCGTGCGGCGAACACCAGCAGCAGCTCGGTGTCCGGGTTCATCACTTCATCGATGGGCGCCAGCAGCACCTCGCGGATGCGTTCGGCCAGCGGTGTGCCGCCCGGTTCGCGGGTCAGTAACACTTCAATGCCGGCGGCGCGCAGGCGCTCGGCCAGGTATTCGCGGTTGGTGCTTTTGCCGGCGCCTTCCGGGCCTTCCAGCGTGATAAACAAACCAGTCACGGGCAGTCCTTAATCAATGTCATTGCGGGCTTTGCGGCGGGTTGGCGTCCAGCGCGGGCTCATCATCCTGGGGCGGCACGACGCCTTCAGGAGCAGCCTGCGGCACCTGCAGTGGCGCCGGACTGGAGCGGTAGTCGGCACGACGCTTGAGCTGATACTCGTGCACGGCGGCGTTGTGCGCATCCAGGTCGTCGGAGAACACATGGCTGCCATCGCCACGGGCGACAAAGTACAGGCTGCTGCCAGCAACCGGGTTGAGCGCGGCGTTGATTGCTTCGCGCCCGACCATAGCAATGGGCGTCGGCGGCAACCCGAAGTTGGTGTAAGTGTTGTACGGCGTTGGTTCGCGCAGGTGGGAGCGGGTCAGCTTGCCGTTGTAGCGCTCGCCGAGGCCGTAGATCACCGTCGGGTCGGTTTGCAGCATCATGCCGGTGCGCATGCGGCGCACGAACACCCCGGCAATCTGCCCGCGCTCCTGGGGCACACCGGTTTCCTTCTCCACCAGCGAGGCCATAATCAGCGCCTGATAGGGCTGGGTGTAGGGCAAGTCGGCAGCGCGCCGGCTCCACTCCTTGGCCAGCACCTCCTCAAGACGCTCGTAGGCTTTTTTCAGCAACTCGGCATCGCTCATGCCGCGCACGAAACTATAGGTGTCGGGAAAGAACCGTCCCTCGGGGAACACCCCGCCATGGCCCAGTTTTTCCATCACTTCGCTGTCGCTCAGCCCCGCCAGGGTCTGCTCCAACTTGTCGTTCTTGCTCAGGGCGGAGCGCACCTGGCGGAAGCTCCAACCCTCAACCAGGGTCAGGCTGTATTGCACCACTTCGCCGCGCTGCCACAGGCCAATCAAGCCCTGGGCGGTCATGCCCGGCAGCATGCGGTACTCACCGCTGTGCAAAGGCTGGCCAGCAAGGTTAAAACGCCAGTACAGGCGCAGCCAGAAAGCATCCTCAAGCACGCCATCGGCTTGCAGGCGATTGAAGGTTCCCGTGGGGGTCGAACCGGCCGGGACTTCCAGCAGTTCTTCGGTAGCCAGGTTCAGCGGCTGCTCCAGTGCCGAATACAGCTTCCAGGCAGAAGCGCCCAGCAGCAAGCCTGCCAGAACCAGTCCGGTTTCCAGCAGCAGCAAAAATTTACGTCTCACGAATCAAACATCCAGTAGCGCGCGGGCAATGCTCTGCAGTTTACGGGTGAGCGGGCCAACCGGCCAGCTCAGCGCTGCATAAGCGCGCACAGGCCAGACGCCATACACGCTATTGCACACAAAGACTTCGTCGGCCCGCTGCAAGTGCTCTAGCCCCAAGTCCGCGACCTGCACGGCGATGCCCAGGGACTCGGCTTGGAACAGTAACTCGGCGCGCATCACACCGGCCACGCCGCAACGGCTCAGGTCCGGCGTCAACAGCACAGCATCACGTACCAGGAACAGATTGCTGAACACCCCTTCGATCAGACGACCCGAAGTGTCGAGCATCAGGCCTTCGGCGTGCTCGGCGTCCTGCCATTCGGCGCGGGCGATGACTTGTTCGAGGCGATTGAGGTGCTTGAGGCCGGCCAGCAAGGGTTGCTCGGCCAACCGGGTGGTACAGGGGAATAGGCGCACGCCGTGCTGCGCGTGAGCAGAGGGATAGACGGCGGGCGGGTTGCCTTGCAGGATCCGCCGAGGCTGGGCGCCGGGCGGCGCGGCATAACCGCGCAGGCTATCGCCGCGGGTGAGGATCAGCTTGAGCACGCCCTCCCCCAGCACCGCCGCGTAGGCCAGCAGTTCACTGCGGATCAGCGCCGCATCGGCGTTGATGCCCAGGCGTGAACAGCCTTCGGCCAACCGCAGCAAGTGCCGCTCCAGCAACACGGGCCGACCGCCCTTGACGGCGACGGTTTCAAACAACCCGTCGCCGTAGGCCAGGCCACGATCCTTGAGTGGCAGAGCGCTTTCGGGCTGACCGTCAACCCAGCTGTGCATCAGTCAACGAACCGGCGGAACACCAGGGAGCCATTGGTGCCGCCAAAGCCGAACGAGTTGGACAACACCACATCAATGGGCATGCGCCGCGCTTCGTGGGGCACGAAGTCGAGGTCGCAACCTTCGTCCGGTTCGTCCAGGTTGATGGTGGGCGGCGCGATCTGGTCGTTGATCGCCTTCACACTGAAGATCGCCTCGATCGCGCCCGCGGCACCAAGCAAATGGCCGGTCATGGACTTGGTCGAGCTGACCGCCAGTTTGTAGGCGTGCTCGCCGAACACCGACTTGATCGCCTGCACTTCCGCCAGGTCACCCGCCGAGGTGGAGGTGCCGTGGGCGTTGATATAGTCCACGTCTTGCGGGGCAATCCCGGCATCGCGCAGTGCATTGCTCATGCAGCGCGCGGCGCCCGCGCCATCGGCCGAAGGCGACGTCATGTGGTACGCGTCGCCGCTCATGCCAAAGCCAATCAACTCGGCATAAATGGTCGCGCCACGCGCCTTGGCGTGCTCCAGCTCTTCGAGTACCAGCGCACCGGCGCCATCGGATAGGACAAAGCCATCACGACCCTTGTCCCAAGGGCGGCTCGCGCGGGCTGGCTCGTCATTGCGGGTCGACAAGGCACGCGCCGCGCCAAAACCGCCCATGCCCAAGCCACAGGCCGCCATCTCAGCGCCGCCGGCGATCATCACATCCGCTTCACCGTAGGCGATGTTGCGTGCAGCCATACCGATGCAATGCGTACCCGTGGTGCAAGCCGTGGAAATAGCGTAGTTCGGCCCCTGAGTGCCCAAGTGGATGGACAGGAAACCGGAGATCATATTGATGATCGAGCCAGGCACGAAGAAAGGAGAGATCCGGCGCGGCCCCTGCTCATGCAGGGTGCGGCTGGTTTCTTCGATATTAGTCAGGCCGCCAATACCCGAGCCCATGGCCACGCCAATGCGCTCGCGGTTAGCGTCGGTAACTTCCAGGCCCGCATGGTTGACTGCCTGGAAACCAGCGGCCAGGCCATACTGGATGAACAGGTCGAGCTTGCGCGCTTCCTTGGCCGACAGGTATTGCTCGACATCGAAGTTCTTTACCGAGCCGCCAAAACGGGTGGAATAGGCAGAAAGGTCCGTGTGTTCGATCGGACCAATGCCACTGCGGCTGGCCAGAATGCCTTGCCAACTGCTCGAAACATCCGTGCCCAATGGCGACAACATACCCATACCGGTGACTACGACGCGTCTACGCGACACAGCACTCTCCTTTTTCTAATGACGACACTTTTGTATCAGGCCTAAAGAAAAAACCGCACGCCGTGATGGCAGTGCGGTTTTTCCATGACAGCTAGCAACGACTACAAACGATTAAGCCTGGTGGCTAGTAACGTAGTCGATGGCCGCTTGAACGGTAGTGATTTTTTCAGCTTCTTCGTCAGGGATTTCGGTCTCGAATTCCTCTTCCAGAGCCATCACCAGCTCAACGGTGTCAAGGGAGTCGGCACCCAGGTCTTCTACGAAGGAAGAATCGTTCTTCACTTCGTCTTCTTTAACGCCCAGTTGCTCGGCAACGATTTTCTTGACGCGCTCTTCGATGGTGCTCATACCTTGTTTTCACTCCTAATGGACAAATTCAGGCAGCTGGCCAGTGGGTAAGTGTATAGAAAGACTTTTCAGCTTTTCAACTGAAAGCTTCACTCCTCAAACCCTGCGACCATCTGCCTATAAATAGATTGCAGCTTTATAACGGATTTTAGACAGCTCGTATGACATTTTTTTGAAGCGATCCGTCACATTTAACTCATGTACATGCCGCCATTCACCGGGATTGTAGCCCCAGTCACGTAAGCAGCACCATCCGAAGCCAGAAAAGCGACCACTTGCGCGATCTCTTGAGCTTGCCCCAGACGGCCCAGGGGGATTTGCGCCTGCAAAGCCTCACGTTGCGCTTCTGGCAGCTCGCGGGTCATATCGGTGTCGATGAACCCCGGAGCCACTGCGTTGACCGTGATCGAACGCGACCCCAACTCCCGCGCCAGCGAGCGCGTGAAACCTTCCAGCCCCGACTTGGCGGCCGCGTAGTTTACTTGGCCCGCGTTGCCCATGGCACCCACAACCGAGCCAATACTGATAATTCGCCCCCAGCGTGCCTTGGTCATACCGCGCAGAACACCCTTGGACAGACGAAAGAGACTGTTCAAGTTGGTATCGATGACATCGTTCCACTCGTCATCTTTCATGCGCATCATCAGGTTATCGCGGGTGATACCGGCATTATTGACCAAGATCTCCGGCGCACCGAACTGCACCTGAATGCTCGCCAACACGGCGGCAACGGACTCATTGCTGGTCACATTCAACTCCAGACCAGTACCTTGGACGCCGTTTTCCTTCAGGGTCTGAGCAATGCGCTCGGCGCCCGAAGCAGTGGTTGCCGTGCCGATCACTACAGCGCCCAGACGCCCCAGCTCAAGCGCAATGGCCTGGCCAATACCACGGCTAGCGCCGGTCACCAATGCAACTTTACCTTGCAGACTCATGCAGGCTTCTCCTGATTCAAGCCAACGCTGCGCGAGCGGCAGCGAAAGCGTCGGGTGTATTGAGGTTTGCAGTCGAAACGCCTTCAGCGCAACGCTTGTTCAAGCCGGCGAGCACTTTGCCTGGACCGCATTCGACCAATTGGGTGGCGCCCTTAGCGGCCAGTGCCTGCACCGATTCCACCCAACGCACAGGCTTGTACAACTGTTCCAGAAGATCGCGCTTGAGGGTGTCCAGGTCTGCGGCAACCGCGGCGCTGACGTTTTGCACCACGGGGATCTGCGGCACCTGCCAATCAATGGCAGCGACGGACTCGGCAAACCGCTCGGCCGCCGGGCGCATCAGTTCGCAATGGGACGGGACGCTGACCGGCAACGGCATCGCGCGCTTGGCACCACGCGCCTTGCAGCCTTCGATGGCGCGCTCGACCGCAGCCTTGGCACCTGCGATGACGACCTGGCCCGGGGAATTGAAGTTGACCGCGCTAACCACTTCGCCCTGCGCCGCTTCGGCACAGGCTGTCAGCACATCGGCGTCTTCCAGGCCCAGAATCGCAGCCATGCCACCCTGCCCGGCCGGTACGGCCTCTTGCATCAACTGGCCGCGACGCTCCACCAACTTGGCAGCTTCGCCAAGGCTCAGGCTACCGGCCGCAACCAATGCACTGTATTCACCCAGGCTGTGGCCGGCGACGTAAGCCGGGCGCGCGCCACCTTCAGCCAACCACAAGCGCCACAAAGCGATGGACGCGGTGAGGATCGCTGGCTGGGTTTTGTCGGTCTGATTGAGCAGTTCTTCCGGCCCCTGCTGGGTCAACGCCCACAGGTCATAGCCCAGAGCATCGGAAGCCTCCTTGAAGGTTTCCAGAACCAGCGGATATTGCGCGCCAAGCTCGGCCAGCATGCCGAGGGATTGCGAACCCTGTCCGGGAAAGACGAATGCGAGGGAGGTAGACATGAAACAAGCCCCTAATGATCTTGTCGTCGAAGAATTGGCGCCACTTACTGTAGGCGCGAGAAACTGACAATTGGATGGCAATTTGAATCCAGCGGTCACATCGCCCCGCTGGCCTACGAAAAGCCGCTAAGGCAACAGCGCCTCCAAACGACCGTGCAAGCGCTCGGGCAGGTTCTCCTGAATCTCGATCAAGGCTCGCTGAATCGCACTTTGGAAACCCTGCACACCGGCCGAACCATGGCTTTTCACCACGATGCCCTGCAACCCCAAGAAACTGGCGCCATTGTGCCGCGCCGGGGCCAAGTCTTGCTGCAAGCGCCGCATCAATGGCATTGCCAAGGCTCCAACCATGCGCGACAGCAAGCCTTGCCTGAACAGCGCCTCGATGCGAGCCGCGATCATGGTGGCCAGGCCTTCGCTGGACTTGAGCAGGATGTTGCCGACAAAACCGTCGCACACCACCACATCGGCCTCGCCACGGTACAAACCGTCGCCTTCGACAAAGCCGATGTAGTTCAGGCCCGGGGCAGCCTGCAACAAGGTCGCGGCCAGCTTGACCTGTTGGTTGCCCTTGATGTCCTCAGTGCCGATGTTCAGCAACGCCACCCGCGGACGCACTACACCTAAAGCTTCGGCTGCCACCGACCCCATGATGGCGAATTGCAGCAGATGCTCGGCACTGCAATCCACATTCGCCCCAAGGTCCAGCAACTGGCAATAACCCGCCTGGGTCGGGATAGCCGCAACCATTGCCGGGCGATCAATGCCCGGCAGGGTCTTGAGCACGTGCCGCGCCAACGCCATCAACGCCCCGGTATTGCCAGCACTGACACAGGCCTGCACCTTGCCATCGCGCAGCAATTGCAACGCCACCCGCATGGAAGAGTCGGGCTTGCCACGCAATGCCTGCGACGGCTTCTCGTCCATGGCAATCACCTGCGTTGCCGGGATGATTTCCAGGCGAGCACGATCCACAGCCGAATGGCCAGCAATCATTTCTTCAAGGAGGGAGGGTTGACCGACGAGGGCCAGATGCAACGATGGCGTAGCAGACAGACAAGCAAGGCTGGCCTGGACAATGCTGCGGGGACCGAAGTCCCCGCCCATTGCGTCAATCGCGATGACTTGAGCGGACAAGGATTACTCGTCAGCGCCCTTGTCGATCACTTTACGGCCACGGTATACGCCTTCTGGCGATACGTGGTGACGCAGGTGAACTTCACCCGTGGTTTTTTCTACAGACAGGGTGCTAGCCTCGAGAGCGTCGTGGGAACGACGCATGTCGCGGGCGGAGCGGGATTTTTTGTTCTGCTGAACAGCCATAATTGATTAACTCCTAAACGTTTGGGTCACGCTTTAACTGCGCCAATACACTGAACGGGTTGGACCGCGTTACCTCGTCCTCGCTCGGTTCGGGCTCATCGAGACCCGCCGGCTGCTGGCATTCTTCCGGATGATGAGCAGGCACAATGGGCAAGGCGAGCAAAAGCTCCTCCTCGATCAGTGACTGCAGATCCAAAGGATCTTCGCCCAGTTCCAGCACGTCATAACCTTTCGGCAACGACTGGGTATTCGCACCCTCTTTCACCACGGCATAACTGCACTCGCTGTGGATCGGCAGGGTGACCAGCTCAAGACAACGCTGGCAAACCATTTTGACTTCGGTGTCGATAAAGCTGTGGATAACCACAGATTTACGTTCATCTCGCTCAAATACGAATTTGGCCTGCACCGTACCGACAGTGTCGGAAAGCGGGTCGCAGAGTCTCTCCAAATCGGCCAGCAGCACCTCACCTTGAAGGGTGGTGCCACGATCAGCCAATTTGCGCGGGTCAACGTGAGGTGGAATCGGGTCATTCAACATAGGCGCAGCATTATAGGGATGCCCCCAGCCATGTCAAAGGAAATTCAGCCCTGTGCGTCACTTGCCAGCCTGGCTAGAATTGCCAACCACTTTCTGGAGAACCGCATGCTGCCTTTATTACTTGCCTCAAGCTCGCTCTACCGCCGCCAATTGCTCGAGCGGTTACACCTTGAGTTCAGTTGCAGTTCGCCGGATATCGACGAAAGCCACCGCCCCGGCGAAGCCGCGACAGACTTGGTCAAGCGCCTCGCCCAGGAAAAAGCCCAAGCCCTCGCCACCCGCCACGATGCCCACCTGATAATCGGCTCCGACCAGGTCGCCGTACTCGATGGCCGCATCATCGGCAAGCCCCACACCTTCGAGAACGCCCGCGCACAACTGCTGGCCGCCAGCGGTAGCCGTGTGACCTTCCTCACCGGCCTGGCCCTGCTCAACAGCCAGACAGGCCACTGCCAGGTCGATTGCATCCCCTTTACCGTGCACATGCGCCACCTCGATGCGCCACGCATCGAGCGTTACTTGCGCACCGAGCAACCCTACGACTGCGCCGGCAGCTTCAAAGCTGAAGGCCTAGGGGTCAGCCTGTTCCAGAGCACCGAAGGGCCGGATGCCACCAGCCTGGTCGGCCTACCGCTGATTCGCTTGGTAGACATGCTACTGACCGAAGGCGTGCAGATCCCCTGAAGCAAAAATGGGAGCGAGCCTGCTCGCGATGGCGGCACTTCACAGGCACTGGCCGTGATACCACTGTCGCGAGCAGGGTCGCCCCCACTTGAATGACTGCGCTTAGCGCAAGGCTGGTCCCTGGAAGCCCATCCACATCGCCATCTGCTGCGCAATGCTGGCACCGAGCTTTTTCGAGAAGCGATCAAAGGGCGATTCCTGGACGGTGAAATCGACCAGCTCCTTCTCCTTGATGACATCCCGCGCCACCGAACTGGCGCTGCCCAGACCATCGATCAACCCCAACGGCAACGCCTGCTCGCCGGACCACACGAGGCCGGAAAACAACTCCGGATGTTCCTTGTCCTTCAAGCGCTCGCCACGGCCCTGCTTGACGCTGGCAATGAACTGGCGGTGCGTGGTGTCCAGCACGCCTTGCCAGAACTGCGTCTCTTCAGGCTTTTGCGGCTGGAACGGGTCCAGGAAAGACTTATGCTCGCCCGAGGTGTAGGTGCGCCGCTCGACGCCCAGCTTCTCCATGGTGCCGACAAAGCCGTAGCCCGCCGCTGTCACCCCAATGGAGCCGACCAGGCTGGCCTTGTCGGCGTAGATCTGGTCCGCCGCGCTGGCGATGTAATAGGCGCCGGAAGCGCCCAGGTCCGAAATCACCGCATAAACTTTGGTTTTTGGATACAGAGCACGCAAACGGAGGATCTCGTCGTAGACATAACCGGACTGCACCGGGCTGCCGCCAGGACTGTTGATGCGCAGCACCACACCCTTGACCTTCGGGTCCTCGAACGCAGCACGCAGGCTGGCGACGATGTTATCGGCGCTGGCCGCTTCCTTGTCGGCAATCACCCCAACCACATCGATCAGCGCGGTGTAGCCAGGGCCGCGGGCGGCGCTCTTTTCCATGTCCATCAGGGGCGAAAACAGCACCAACGCCAGCATCAGGTACACAAAGGTCAGCAGCTTGAAGAAAATCCCCCAGCGCCGCGAGCGGCGCTGCTCCTGCACACCCGCCAGGAGAGTGTTCTCCAGCAGTTTCCAGCTCTTGTCTTCACCGGCCTCGGCGCCTGCCTTAACGGGTTCCTTCCATTCATTGCTCATGCCATCTACCCCAAGCCACTACTTAATGGGTGCGCCCCGGCCTAGCCAGTCGCGCAACTCGCAGAAACGATCGATCACCCACCGCGGCTCGAAGGTGCGCAAAGCCTCCACCGATTGGGCTCCATAGCTGACCGCCACCGAATCCATCCCCGCATTGCGCGCCATCAGCAGGTCGAACGAAGAGTCCCCCACCATCAACGCCTGCCCGGCCGGAACACGGCAATGGGCAAGGATTTCCTCAAGCATCAAAGGATGGGGCTTGCTCGCGGTTTCATCCGCGGCCCGGGAGATGTCGAAAAAATCTTCCCAGCCATGAGCCTTGAGCACGCGATCCAGGCCTCGGCGCGCCTTGCCGGTGGCCACCGCCAAGTGATAGCCGTCGCGCCGAAAGCCCTCCAGCGACTCCACCACACCTGCAAACAAAGGCGAAGGCTCGGCCTCAAGGGCTATGTAGTGATCTGCGTAATGCTGCCGAAACGCCAGCAGCTCGACGTCGCCGATCTGCGGGTACAGGGTGCGAATCGCCTCGGGCAAGCCCAGGCCAATAATCCCCTTGACCGCCTCGTCGCTGCACAGCGGCAGGGACGAACGGGTGGAAGCCACATGCATGGCCTCGACAATCCGACCAACGGAGTCGGCTAGGGTGCCATCCCAATCGAAGATCAGCAGCTTGTAGTCAGCTTGCACTCAGGCGCTCCACGGTCTTGGCCCACATCTCGTCGACCGGCGCCTGCAACTTGAGCTCGCCACCATCGGGCAACGGCACTGTCAGCATGTAGGCATGCAGGAACAGGCGCTTGCCGCCCAAGTCGCGGATTTCCTTGCTGAACTCTTCATCGCCGTACTTGCTGTCACCGGCGATGCAATGCCCGGCGTGCAGCGTGTGGACGCGAATCTGGTGAGTCCGGCCGGTCACAGGCTTGGCTTCGACCATGGTGGCGAAGTCGCCGAAACGGCGCAGCACCTTGAACAGGGTCAGCGCCTCTTTGCCCTCCTCGTCCACTTCCACCATGCGCTCGCCGGAACGCAGGTTGCTCTTCTGCAACGGCGCCCGCACTTGCTTGATGGACGTCGCCCAGTTGCCGCGTACCAGCGCCATGTAGCGTTTGTCCACGCCATCGCCGCGCAATGCCGCGTGCAAGTGCCGCAGCATGCTGCGCTTCTTCGCGATCATCAGCAGGCCGGAGGTGTCGCGGTCGAGGCGGTGCACCAGCTCCAGCTCCTTGGTGTCCGGGCGCAACTGACGAAAGGCCTCGATCACGCCGAAATTCAAGCCACTGCCACCGTGCACGGCAATGCCAGCAGGCTTATTAATGACAATCAGGGCCTTGTCTTCAAAGACAATCGAGGCTTCCAGGCGCTGCAACAGTCCCTGGGCCAAAGGCACCGGCTCGTCGCGCTCAGGCACGCGCACAGGCGGCACACGGACGATATCGCCGGCTTGCAACTTGTACTCGGGCTTGATCCGGCCCTTGTTCACCCGCACTTCGCCTTTACGCAAAATGCGATAAATCAAGGTCTTGGGCACGCCTTTGAGACGGGCAAGCAGGAAGTTATCGATACGTTGGCCGGCATATTCCGGCGAGACCTCAAGCAGCTGGACGCTGGGGGTCGGGGGGGCAGTAGTCGTCATGCCGCGAATGATAACAATTTTTTATGGATTTGAAGCACTTAATGATTGCTGCTATAGTCGCGAACGCCGCCAAAAGCGGCCTGGGCAGCGCATATACGGTCAACCACCGGCCCTGACCAACGCAATTCATCAGGACGCGAGGCCGTCCTACGGGGCTTTCGCCACTTACAGGCAAGGTTCGCGGGTGTAACAAGCGCAGGTGACATGAGGCCTGAAGCGAGCGTGAGAAGCAGAGTCATTACTCGCCTTTTACGCCGATATTCACGGCCAGTTCACAAAGTGCAGTCAGTCGCGAATGAACCTTGGCGAAGGCTTCGGAAACAACGCCTAAATTAGCCATGATGCGTGACCTCCCCTTTCGGAGCTCACGGTAAATGCCAACCCGCTGCGGATTCTGCGCGCGGCAGCACCCGAATTATCAGGGATACGTGTAGGGTGGAGATGCACAACCGTCGGACCGTGTAGCACTAGGCTTATATTTAGACGCTTCATCTCGTCCACATCCGCCGGTTGATTCCTCCTCCTGACTGAGTGCTTAAGTAGCCACAGCAAGCAGGACGCGTAAGTCGCGACTTCGCCCCCTTTGGACGAACCTCGCCAGACACGGGAGTGGCCAACCACTCCTGACGCACCTGACACCGACCGTGAGAAGTCGTGTGTGCCGAACGCCGTTTCCGGCAGCCCGGAAACCGACGGTACTACATGAAAAGAATGCTGATTAACGCAACTCAACCCGAAGAGTTGCGTGTTGCACTGGTAGACGGCCAGCGCCTCTACGACCTGGACATCGAGTCCGGTGCACGCGAGCAGAAGAAGGCCAACATCTATAAAGGCCGGATTACTCGCATCGAACCAAGCCTTGAGGCTGCCTTTGTCGATTTTGGCTCTGAGCGCCACGGCTTCCTGCCCCTCAAAGAAATCTCCCGCGAATACTTCAAGAAAGCCCCCGAAGGCCGCGTCAACATCAAGGACGTCCTGAGCGAAGGCCAGGAAGTCATCGTCCAGGTCGAGAAAGAAGAACGTGGCAACAAGGGCGCAGCCCTGACCACCTTCATCAGCCTGGCCGGTCGTTATCTGGTACTGATGCCGAACAACCCGCGTGCCGGCGGCATCTCGCGCCGCATCGAAGGCGAAGAGCGCAACGAACTGCGCGAAGCCCTCAACGGTCTCGTGGCGCCTGCCGACATGGGCCTGATCGTGCGCACTGCCGGCCTTGGCCGCAGCAGCGAAGAAATGCAGTGGGACCTCGACTACCTGCTGCAACTGTGGACCGCCATCAAAGAAGCGTCCCTGGATCGCTCCGCGCCGTTCCTGATCTACCAGGAAAGCAACGTCATCATCCGCGCGATCCGCGATTACCTGCGCCAGGACATCGGCGAAGTGCTGATCGACAGCGTTGAAGCCCAGGACGAGGCCCTGACTTTCATCCGCCAGGTGATGCCGCAGTACGCCAGCAAGATCAAGCTGTACGAAGACAGCGTGCCGCTGTTCAACCGCTTCCAGATCGAAAGCCAGATCGAAACCGCATTCCAGCGCGTCGTCGAACTGCCGTCCGGCGGCTCCATCGTCATCGATCCGACCGAAGCCCTGGTGTCCATCGACATCAACTCGGCGCGCGCCACCAAAGGCAGCGACATCGAAGAAACCGCCCTGCAGACCAACCTGGAAGCGGCTGAGGAAATCGCCCGCCAACTGCGTCTGCGCGACATTGGCGGCCTGATCGTGATCGACTTCATCGACATGACTCCGGCCAAGAACCAGCGCGCCGTGGAAGAAAAAGTCCGCGAATGCCTGGAAGCCGACCGCGCCCGCGTCCAAGTGGGCCGCATCTCGCGCTTCGGCCTGCTGGAAATGTCCCGTCAGCGCCTGCGTCCGTCCCTGGGCGAAAGCAGCGGCATCGTTTGCCCACGCTGCAACGGCACCGGCATCATCCGTGACGTCGAATCGCTGTCCCTGGCGATCCTGCGCCTGATCGAAGAAGAAGCCCTGAAAGACCGCACCGCCGAAGTCCGCGCGCAGGTGCCGATCCCGGTCGCAGCCTTCCTGCTCAACGAAAAACGCAACTCGATCACCAAGATCGAACTGCGCACCCGTGCCCGCATCGTCATCCTGCCGAACGATCACCTCGAGACGCCGCACTTTGAAGTGCAGCGCCTGCGTGATGACAGCCCGGAAGCCCACATCAACCAGTCCAGCTACGAAATCGCCGCTGCCGCTGCCGAAGTGGAAGAAGTGCAACCGGCTGCCGCTACCCGCACCCTGGTTCGCCAGGAAGCCGCCGTGAAAACCGCGCCGGCCCGTGCCAACGCACCAGTACCGAGCGAAGCCGTCGCCGCCCCGGTCGCACCGGCCGTCGTGCCTGAGCCGAGCCTGTTCAAGGGCCTGGTCAAGTCCCTGGTCAGCCTGTTCGCTACCAAGGAAGAGCCTGCCGCACCGGTCGTGGTCGAGAAACCGGCCAGCGAGCGCCCTGCCCGCAACGAAGAACGTCGTAACGGTCGCCAGCAAAGCCGCAACCGCAACGGCCGCCGCGACGAAGAACGCAAGCCCCGTGAAGAACGTGCCCCTCGCGAAGAACGCGCACCGCGCGAACCCCGTGAGCCACGTGAAGACCGCGCGCCACGCGAAGCCCGTGAAGATACCCCGGCAGTCGCCCGCGAAGAACGCGCCCCGCGCCCACCTCGCGAAGAACGCACCCCTCGCGCCCCACGCGAAGACCGCAAGCCTCGCGGCGAGCGTGAAGAGCGCCCGGTACGTGAACTGCGCGAGCCCCTGGACGCCGCTCCAGCTGCTGCTGCCGCCGTTGCAGCCGTGAGTGAAGAGCGCCCGGCCCGCCAACCACGGGAAGAGCGCGCACCGCGCCCACCACGTGAAGAGCGCCAGCCACGTGCCGAAGAGGCCGTAGCCGCCGTTGCCGAAGAAGAACTGCTGCCTAATGAAGAGCAACTGCAGGACGACGGTCAGGACGGCGCCGAAGGCGATCGCCCACGCCGCCGCTCCCGTGGCCAGCGTCGTCGCAGCAACCGTCGCGAGCGTCAGCGTGATGCCAACGGCAACGTGATCGAAGGCTCGGAAGAGTCCGAGAACGGCGAAGAACCAAGCAGCGCCGACCTGGCTGCCGGCCTGGCCGTCACTGCCGCCGTGGCCAGCACCGTCATCAGCGCCCCGGCCGAAGCCCAGGCACACCAGCAAGCCGAACGCGCCACCGCTGCCATCGAAGACGCGCCGCAGGTCGAAGCGCCCGCCGTTGAAGCGACCACGCCCGTAGCAGCGCCCGTCGTGGCTGAAGTGGAAGTAGCCGCCGAGCCTCAGGCCGAACCTGAAGCCGTGGCCATCGCAGAGCCGGCTGCGGCCGGTATCGAAGCCTTGGCCCAAGTGCCAGTGGCAGAAGCCGCACCAGAGCCGGTTCGTGAAGAACAGACCGCGTTCAACTGGACCTCGGAGCCTGCTGTAGTCGAAGCCCCAGCCCCAGTGGCCGAAGTAGTGGTTGCCGAGCCTGTTGCTGAGCCGGCGCCAGCCGTCGAAGCCGCAGTCGAAGCGCCAGTGGTTGCCGAAGCCGCCGCGCCGGTCGCCGACGTGGCCCCAGCCGTGGTACTCAGCGAAAACGGCCGTGCGCCGAACGACCCACGTGAAGTGCGTCGCCGCAAGCGTGAAGCCGAGCGTCTGCAGAAGGAAGCCGAACTGGCTAGCGCTGCTGCGCCTGCTGCCGTGGAAGCGGCGCCGGTTGCCGAAGTGGTCGAGGCGCCAGCCCAGGCTAGCGAAGTGGCCGCCGAGCCTGCCATCGACGAAAACCTGCGTAGCGTCGAAGAAGTGGTCGAGCACAACCCGCAAGCCCTGGAAGCAGAACACGAGCCTAAACCCCTCGCCTGACGCCAACAGCTGTTGAAAAGCCCCGCCTGAGCAATCAGGCGGGGCTTTTTTATGGTTCAGAACACCAAGGCCTGCGGCTCGTCCACGTCCCACAGCACGCCCAGATCCGGCACCGCCACCTCGGCCACCCGCGCCGAAGCGAACAGGCGCTTGGCCCCACGGTCCCCACTCAGCCCCGCCAATGTCGCACCGAACCCTGCGCCAAACCCCACCGGGTGCCCGCGCTCGCCCTGATGCAGCGGCACCGCGATGCTGTCCGGCATCAACGCGGCAGCCACCTGCTCGATGCTCGCGGGCAACACAAATGGCATGTCCCCCAACACCAGCAACCAACCGCCCGCAGAAGGCCCGAGAGCGACCGCCGCAGCGATGCTATCGCCCATACCGCCCGGCTCGACGATCAGCACCTGGCAGCCATAGGCCCGCGCCAGGCTGGCCACTCCGGGGCGATCCGCCGTGGTCACCAGCAGCCGGCGCGTGAACTGCGCCGGCAGGTTGCGCAGCACCTGCTCGATCACCGGCCGACGATGGCCATCACGGCCGACACAAGGGGCCAGCAACTTGTCCTGCCCCGCCCCCGCCACCTCGCGAAAGCGCCTGCCCTGCCCGGCCGCCAGCACCACCACCAAAGGCGTCACGCTGCCGCCTCGTCCGCTCGCCGCATGCCGGCCTGGGCCACGCCGTTTTTGTGGGCGACGATTTGCGCCAGCAGCGACAGGGCGATCTCCGCTGGCGTGTGGCTGGCGATGTACAAGCCGATCGGCCCATGCAAGCGCTCGATGGCGGCGCCGGGCAAGCCCAGTTGGGCGAGGTTTTCCCGGCGTTTGCGGCTGTTGGCCCGCGAGCCGAGCGCGCCCACATAGAAAGCCCGGGACTCCAGCGCCGTGAGCAAGGCCATGTCGTCCAGGCGCGGGTCGTGGGTCAGGGCGACGATGGCAGTGCGTTCGTCGGTGTGGATGTTGAGCACCGCGTCATCCGGCATGCCCGCGACGAACCGCCCATGGGCCTCGTCCCAGCCGTGGCTGAACTCTTCGCGCGGGTCGCAGACCAGCACCTCGAAATCCAGCAACCGCGCCATCTGCGCCACATAGCGCGAGAGCTGCCCGGCGCCGATCAGCAGCAAGCGCCAGCGCGGGCCGTAGATCGCGCGCAAGGTGCGCCCATCGAAACTCAGGCTGTCGGCCCGCCCCGCCGCCAGCAACGTCACCCGGCCTGTGGCCAGGTCCAGCTCGCGGGCGACGATTTCGTGGGCCGCGCAGCGCTCCAGCAGTTGCGCGACCCAGGCCGGGTCGTCGAGCCGTTCCTGGGCCAGGCGCAAGGTGCCGCCACAGGGCAGGCCGAAACGGGCCGCCTCGTCGCGGCTGACGCCATAGGTCAGCAGCTCCACGGGCGGGCCGCTCGCCGCCAGGCGTCCGTCATGCAGGCGTGCGATCAGGTCGTCTTCGATGCAGCCGCCGGACACCGAGCCGATCACCACGCCATCATCGCGCAACGCCAGCATCGCCCCTGGCGGGCGGGGCGCGCTGCCCCAGGTCTGCACCACGCTGTAGAGCACCACCGCGCGGCCATCACGGCGCCATTGCAGCACGCTGCGCAACACGTTCAGGTCGACACTGTCCATCAGGCGCGCCATCCCTGGGCCTGTAAGCGCACCGGCAAGTTACGGATGCGCTTGCCGGTGGCGGCGAAAATCGCGTTGCACAGCGCCGGCGCGATGGGTGGCACCCCCGGCTCACCGACACCACCCAACGGCACCTCGCCGGGCGGGGTGACCAGGTGCACGGCGATTTCCCGAGGCGCCAGGGACATGCGCGCGATTTCGTACATATGGAAGTTGTCCTGCTGCACGCGGCCATCCTTGAAGCTGATTTCCCCCAGCACCGCGTTACCCAGGCCCATCACGCAGGCGCCCTCGAACTGCGAGCGGATGCGCTCGGGGTTGATCTGCGGGCCGCAATCGACGGCGATATCGGCCTTGTGCACGATCAAGGTGCCATCGTCCTGGACTTCCACTTCCAGCACCGCCGCCACGTAGGTGACGAAGCTGTAGTGCACCGCCAGCCCCAGCCCCCGGCCCCTGGGCAGTGGCCGGCCCCACCCGGCAGCCTTGGCCGCCACTTCCAGCACTTGGCGCAGGCGCCCGGTGTCGATGGGGTAGCGCTCGGGGGATTCGCCGTAGTTCCACTCTTCACTGAGGGTGCGCGGGTCGATCTGGCGGTCCGGGCCCAACAACTTGAGCTGGTATTTGAGCGGGTCCTGGCCGGCTTTATGGGCCAGTTCATCGACAAAGCTCTGGATGGCAAAGCCATGGGGGATGTTGGACACCGAGCGGTACCAGCCGACCCGGGTATGGGCCGCCGCCTCGGGGTTTTCCAGGCGCACGTTGGGGATCGCGTAGGCCATGTTGGTAAAGCCCATGCCCAGCTCGAACGCAGCCTCGTGGGCCATGCCTGGGGCGAACAGCGCGGTGATACTCGGCGCCACCGTGCGGTGCAACCAGCCCGACGGCAAGCCGTCCTTGTTCAGGCTGGCCTTGAGGTACTCGGCCGACACCGTGTGGAAGTAGGAAAAATGAATGTCGTCCTCGCGGGTCCACTGCACCCGCACCGCTGTGCCGGGGAAGGCCTTGGCCAGGATCGCCGCCTCTAGGATGAAATCCGGCTTGGATTTGCGGCCAAAGCCGCCGCCCAGCAGGGTGACGTTGACCCGCACCTGCTCAAAACCGATGCCCAGGCGTTCGGCAATGCGCTCGCGGGTCACCTGCGGTGCCTGGCTCGGCGCCCAGGCTTCGCAGTGGCCACCCTGGAAGCGGGCGATGGCCACCATCGGCTCCATCGGCGATTGCGCCAAGTGCGGCAAGTAGTAGGCGGCTTCCAGGCTGCTGTCAGCGCTGGCCATGGCCTGCTCGATGTCACCGCTGTTGCGCACCACTTTGCCGGGTTGGCGGGCGGCGGCTTCCAGCTCCTGGCGATAGGCGATGGAGTTGTAGCCGGCATTGGCGCCGTCGCCCCACTCGATTTTCAGCGCTTCGCGGCCCTTGATCGCGGCCCAGGTGTTACGGGCAATCACGGCGATACCGCCCAGGGGCTGGAACTCCGAGGGCAACGGCCGGCCCTCGATGGCCATGACTTTGATAACCCCGGGCACCTTGAGCGCCGCGCTGTCGTCCAGCGATTTGACCTTGCCGCCATACACCCGTGGCCGCGCCACGGTGGCGTAGAGCATGCCTTCAAAATGCACGTCGGCGCCGTAGATAGCCCGGCCGTTGACGATATCGGCGCCGTCGATGGCCCGCGTCGCCTCCTTGCCGATGTAGCGGTACTCGTCCGGGCCCTTGAGGCGCAGGCCATCACGCGGTGGCACGGGTAAGGCTGCGGCGGCGCAGGCCAATGCGCCGTAGCCCAGTTCGCGGCCACTGGGCGAGTGAATGACCTGGTGCAAGCGGGCCCGGCATTCGCCCACCGGCACCTGCCACTGGGCGGCGGCCGCCTGCTCCAGCATCGCCCGCGCCGCCGCCCCGCAACGGCGCATCGGCTCGAACCAATGGCGCATGCTGCGCGAACCATCGGTGTCCTGGTTGCCGAAGCGCGCTTCATCCCCCGGCGCCTGGGCCACGCTGACCCGCGCCCAGTCTGCTTCCAATTCGTCGGCCACCACCATGGCCAGGCTGGTGCGCACGCCTTGGCCCATTTCCGAGCGGTTGCACAGCACCGTGACCTGGCCGTCGGCGGCGATGCTCACGTACACCTTGGGGTCGTCTACCGCGCCGTGGGGCATGCCTTCGGCGCCGAACTTGGCTTCGTCGGCCAAGGCCTGCTGCCAGCCCCAACTGGCCGCCAGCACCAATGCGCCGGTGGCGCCGAGGCCTTTGAGGAAGCCGCGGCGGCTCAAGTTGCTCAGGGCAAAATCGCTGGGTAACGGGCTCATGCCTTGGCCTCCTGCAACCGGGCCACGGCCTGGTGGATGGCGGTCTTGATGCGGTTGTAGGTGCCGCAGCGGCACAAGTTGCCAAGCATGGCGTGTTCGATTTGTTCGTCGCTGGGGTTGGCCGTGGTTTTGAGCAACGCGGTGGCGGACATGATCTGCCCGCCCTGGCAGTAGCCGCATTGCGCCACCGCCACGTCGAGCCAGGCTTGCTGCACCACTTGGCCCACCGGGTCGTTGTGCAGGTTGTCGATGGTGCTGACGTTGCGCCCGGCCACCGAGCCGATGGGGGTGATGCAACTGCGCGCCGGGGCGCCGTCGATATGGACGGTGCAAGCACCGCACAGGCCCATGCCGCAACCGAATTTGGTGCCGCTGTAACCGATCACATCGCGGATGGCCCAGAGCAGGGGCATGTCTTCGGTGACGTCCAGGGGGTGGTCTTGACCGTTGAGTTTGAGTGTCATCATGGGCACGCCCGCCTTGTTTTTGGCTTTGGGTCGAGCCATCTGCCGCTCGGGGCGAGCGGTGTGGCAACGCAGATGGGCTCAGGCTAAGGGGAGGCTCTCTTGCGAAGACGGGTCTTCACCGGGCCTTTTAAGTACAACGAACGACGCATCGTTAGCAGGCCAAGTTAAGCAGCAATTGACAAAAAAGCCCTGGGATCGAAACGATCACAGGGCTTTGGATACCGCAGGTGCCGAGGCTAGTAGCGGTTGGGCTCCATCTCCAGTTGCACCTTGAAGCGTTGGGCGATGTCCTGCTGGATGCGCTGGGCCAGGTTCAGCAACTGCAACCCGGTGGCGCCGCCGTAGTTGACCAGCACCAAGGCCTGGAGGCGGTGCACGCCGGCATCGGCCTCGCGAAAGCCCTTCCACCCCGCGCGCTCGATCAGCCACCCGGCGGCCAGTTTCATCTGCCCGTCCGCCTGCGGATAAGCCACCAGGTCCGGGTAATCCACCTTGAGCTCGGCCACCAGCGCTGCCGGCACCAGCGGGTTCTTGAAGAAGCTGCCGGCATTGCCGAGCACGGCCGGGTCCGGCAGTTTTTCGCTGCGGATGCTGCAAATCGCCTGGCTCACGTCGCTGGCATTGGGCTGGGCGATGCCCAACTGCGCCAAGCGTTGGCTGACCGGGCCGTAGCCCAGGTGCAAATGCTCGACGCGGCTCAGGGCAAAGCGCACCCGCAGGATCAGCCAGCGCCCCGGCTGCTGCTTGAACAGGCTATCGCGGTAGCCGAAGCGGCAGGCGTGCAGGTCAAAGTCGCGCAACTCGCCGCTTTCGCGGTCCAGGGCGGTCAACCCGGCGAACACGTCCTTGATCTCCACGCCATAAGCGCCGATGTTCTGCATTGGCGCGGCGCCCACGGTGCCGGGGATCAGGCTGAGGTTCTCCAGCCCCGACAGGCCCTGGGCCAGTGTCCACAGCACAAAGGGGTGCCAGGCCTCGCCCGCTTCGGCTTCGACGATCACCTGCACGCCGTCATCGCTAAGGATGCGGATGCCCTGGGTGGCCATGCGCAGTACCAACGCGGGGATGTCAGCAGTCAGCAGCAGGTTGCTGCCGCCACCGATCACCAACAGCGGCAATTGCTGTTGCGCGCAATAGGCCAGCGCTTCGCGCACATCAGCGTCGCTGTGGGCCTGGGCGAACACCTGGGCGCGCACATCGACGCCGAAGGTGTTGAAGGCCTTGAGCGAAACCTGCGGTTCAAACACCAGGCTCATAGGCGCCCCTTGACTTCGATCACCAGCAAATCGCAGGCATGCTCGATCAAGTCCAGCACCTGCTCGAAGCCTTGCTCGGCGTCGTAGTAAGGGTCGGGCACTTCATCGACGCTGGACGCGTAGCGGCGCAGGAACAGGTCCAACTCCGCACGCCCCTGGGCCGGTTGCAGGGCCTTGAGGTTGCGCAGGTTGCTGTGGTCCATGGCCAGGATCAGGTCGTAATCGGCAAAATCGGCGCGGCTCACCTGCTGCGCGCGCTGGGCCGAGAGGTCGTAGCCACGGCGCAGGGCCGCGGCCTGGCTGCGTTTGTCCGGGGCGTTGCCGACGTGCCAGTCACCGGTGCCGGCCGAAGCCACTTGCACCTGCGCAGCCAACCCGGCCTCGCGCAATTTGTGGCGCAACACGCCTTCGGCGGTGGGCGAGCGGCAGATGTTGCCCAGGCACACGAACAAAACGCGCATCAGGCCTCCAGCAGACGTCGAACGCGTTCGAGGTCTTGCGGGGTGTCGACCCCGGCCGGTGGCGCTTCCAGGGCGTCGGCGACGTGGATGCGCACGCCGTGCCACAAGGCGCGCAGTTGCTCCAGGCACTCGGTGTCTTCCAGCCAGCACGGGCCCCAGTTGACGAAGTCATGAAGGAAGCCGACGCGGTAGGCGTAGATACCGATGTGGCGGCGGTACGGCACGCCGGCGGGCAGTTGCGTGCGATCGCTGGCGAAGGCATCGCGTGCCCAGGGCAAGGTGGCACGGCTGAAGGTCAGGGCCAGGCCGTTGCAGTCGCTGACGACTTTGACGACATTGGTATTGAACAGGGTTTCAACGTCTTCGATCGGTTCACAAAGCGTGGACATGCGCGCCTCGCCGTGGTGCGCCAGGTTGGCCGCCACCTGGTCGATCAGGGCCGGCGGAATCAACGGCTCGTCGCCCTGCACGTTGACCACAATGGCGTCGGGCGCCAAGCCCAGCGCCGTGGCCACTTCGGCCAGGCGATCGGTGCCGGAATTGTGGTCTTCGCGGGTCAGCACCACTTCGGCACCAAAGGCGCGGCAGGCGTCGACTATGCGCGCGTCATCGGTGGCCACCACCACCCGCTCGGCGCTGCTTTTGCAGGCCTGTTCCCAGACGTGCTGGACCATCGGCTTGCCGGCGATCAGTTGCAGCGGCTTGCCCGGCAGGCGGGTGGAGGCAAAGCGCGACGGGATGACAACGGTGAACGCGGTGCTCATTTATCCAGCCGCTCGTCGTTGCTCAGGGTGCGGGCCTCGGTTTCGAGCATCACCGGGATGCCGTCGCGGATCGGGTACGCCAGGCCGGCGCCCTTGCTGATGAGTTCGGTTTTGTCGGCGCTGAGTTTGAGCGGGCCTTTGCAGACCGGGCAGGCAAGGATATCGAGCAGTTTGGTGTCCATGAAAACTCCTTGGATAACAGCGTATTAAGGCAAGAGACGGGTGGGTAGCAGGCGCATCAATTGGGTATCGAACCAGGCGACGAAGGCCGGCGACGGCGCGGCATCCACGGCCAGGTACCACCAATCGGCCAAGGCAAAGGCCCGGCATTTGACCGCGTCTTTTTCGGTCATGACCAACGGCAGCGCAGGGGTGAAACTCAAGGCCTGCGGGCTGTACTGGGCATGGTCGGCGAAGGCGTGGGCCACGGGCCGCCAGTGTAGCGCTTGCAGGGTAGTGAAGAAACGCCGCGGGTTGCCGATGCCGGCCACCGCGTGCAGGGCCTGGCCCGGGGCGAAATGATCGAGGCCACGGCGCTCGCCGGTGAGCAGGTTGACCAGCGCCGTGGGTTGCAGTTGGAAGGCGTAACCCTGGGGGGTATCGCTGGCCGCGCCGTTGAACAACTGCGCGTCGACGCTGTGCAGACGCTCCACCGGCTCACGCAGCGGCCCGGCCGGCAGGCAACGGCGATTGCCCAGGCCCCGGACGGCGTCGACCAGCACCAGTTCCAGGTCGCGAGCCAAGCGGTAATGCTGCAAGCCGTCGTCGCACAGGATCAGGTCCAGCGGTTCGGCCGCCAGCAAGGCCTGCACGGCGCGGCTGCGGTCGGGGTCGATCATCAGCGCCACACCGGTGCGCTGCACGATCAGCAAGGGTTCGTCCCCGGCCTCGGTGGCGCTCTGTTCGGCGCGCACGCGCCACGGCAATTGCGCCGGTTTGGCGCCGTAGCCACGGCTGACCACACCCACCCGCAGGCCCTGGCGCTGGCAGTGTTCGATCATCCACAGGATCAACGGCGTCTTGCCGGTGCCGCCCACGGTGATATTGCCGACCACGATCAGCGGCACGGGTGCGCGGTAAATCGTGCCCTCCCCGGCCAGAAAACGTGCGCGCTTGCCCGCCACCACGCGCCGGTACAGCCATTCCAGGGGCTGCAACAGCTTCAGCGCGGGGTGGCCGGTGTACCAGGCGTCGAGCAAGCGATCGGAAAGTGCCATCAGGGAACCGGGGCCGCTTCGACCGTGGTCATGCGCAAATGGCTGAAGCCCAGTTTGCCGGCCGCGTCCATGGCGGTAATCACGGCTTGGTGCGGGGTCTTGCCATCGGCGCTGATGGACAGCGGCAGGCTGGTGTCGCCCGCCGACTCCTTCTGCAAGGCTTCCATCAGGCCGGCGAGGTCGTTCTTGGCCAGCAGTTGGTTGTTGACGCTGTACACGCCGTCGGCGCTGATGGCGATGTCCACCTGCTTGAGCACCTGGTCTTCGGCCGGCGAGCCGCTGACGGCCTCGGGCAGGTCGACGCGCAGTTGGGTTTCGCGGGTGAAGGTGGTGGTCACGACGAAAAACAGCAGCAGGATAAACACCACGTCGATCAGCGAGGCCAGGTTGATATCAACCGTCTCTCGCGGTTTGCGGCGAAATTTCACGCTTTGCCCTCGACCAGATCGACGTCCCGGTCGCCCTGTACCACCTCGACCAATTTGATCGCTTCCTGCTCCATGCCCACCACCAGTTCATCGACCCGGCGTTGCAGGAAGCGATGGAAGAACACGGCGGGGATGCCCACCATCAGGCCCGCGGCCGTGGTAATCAGGGCCTTGGAGATGCCGCCGGCGAGTACCGCGGCATTGGCGCTCATGCCCGTACCCATGAATGAGCTGAAAATATCGATCATGCCCAGCACCGTGCCCAGCAGGCCCAGCAGCGGCGCCATGGCGGCGATGGTGCCCAGGGTGTTGAGGTAGCGCTCCAGTTCATGAATGACCCGGGCGGCGGCCTCTTCGATGCACTCCTTCATGATCTCGCGGCCATGCTTGGAGTTGGCCAGGCCCGCGGCCAGGATCTCGCCCAGGGGGGAATTGGCGCGCAGCTCCTTGAGTTTTTCCTTGTTCAGCTGTTTGTCCTTGATCCAGCGCCACACCTGGCCCAGCAAGTGCTCGGGGGTGACACGGCTGGCGCGCAGGGTCCACAGGCGTTCGGCGACGATGCCCAGGCCCGCGATGGAACTCAGAATGATCGGCAGCATCATCCAGCCGCCGGATTTGACCAATTCCCACACAGTGACAGCCCCCTCGAAAAAGTGCGCCACTCTAACATAGCGCCGCAGGCCACCGAAGAACGTGATGTCGCATTGACCCCGCGTTTAATAACACCGGGTTATCTCAGGGCGCGCGCCAGAAGCGCCGTTGCTGGCGCAGGGTTTGCGCGGCGCTGAAGGTGCCCAGGTCGAGGCGGATGGCGCCCTGTTCGGCGCTGTCGTAAACGTCCATACCGAGGTAGTGGTAACGCGCCATCACCCGTGGATGAGGGTGACCAAAAGCGTTGCCCTGGCCACGGGAGATCAACACGGCGCCCGGTTTCAGGGCCTGGAGCAACGCCATTGAGGATGAGCTGCGGCTGCCATGGTGGGGCGCTTGCAACCAATGGGTCGGCACCGCCAGGGGGCTGGCCAGCAGCGCCCGTTCGGCCTCGGTGTCGATATCGCCGGTCAGCAGCAAGCGTTCGCCGCCGGCCTCCACCTGCAACACACAAGAGGTCTGATTGCTGTCGCGGGCGTCGGCCCAGCGCCAGAGGCGGAAGGTCACGCCATCCCATTGCCATTGCTGGCCACTGGTGCAGGCCTGGGCGTTCAAGAACGCCGGCAGCGCGGCCGGGTCGCCGCCGATCACCGCCGCCACCGGCAGGCCCCGCGCCACCGCGCCGGCACCGCCCGCGTGGTCGGCGTCGGCGTGGCTGAGGAGCATCAGGTCCAGGCCCTGGACCCCCAGGCTGTGCAACGCCGGCAGCACCACCCGCTCGCCCAGGTCGAATTCGCCCTGGCGCGGGCCGGCGTCGTACAGCAAGGCGTGCTGGCGCGTGCGCACCAGCACCGCCAGGCCTTGGCCGACGTCCAATTGCCAGACCTGCGCCTGGCCGTGGGCAATCTCCGGGCGCGGCGCATAAACCGCCATCAGCAGCATCGGCCAGCCGAGCCCGCGCAACGGCACGCCGGCGGGCAACAGCAATAACACCGCGCCCAGGGCAGTGATCGCCCACGCCCACCCCGCCAAGGCCGGCGGCGCCCAGGCCGGGCGTTGCGCGGCCAACAACGCGAGGGCGCGAAACAGCAGGTCGAGGGCGCCGCCAGCTAGCCACAACAGCCCCTCTCCGACAAAGGGCAGCGCCAGCAACGCCGTGCCGAGCAGGGCCAGGGGCAACACCAACAGGCTGATCCAGGGCACGGCCACCAGGTTGGCCAAAGGCCCGCTCAGGCTGATGGGCAAGCCCAACGCCAACAGCACCGGACCCAGGCCGATTGCGATCAGCCACTGCGCCCGCATCCAGGCCTGCCAGCCGCGCCAACGGCCCAGGCGAGCGCTGAAGATGAACACCAGCACCGCCACCGCCGCAAACGACAGCCAGAAACCCGGTTGCAGGCTGGCCAGCGGCTCCACCAGCAGCACGCCATTAAGCGCCAGCAACAGCGGCCACCCCGCGCCCAAATGGCGAAAGCGCAAACGCCATAACAGCACCAGGCCGATCATCAGGCAGGCGCGGCGCACCGGCACATCAAACCCGGCCAGCAGGCCATACCCCAGCGCCGCCGCGAACCCCAGGCCACAGGCCCATGGCAGCCACGGCCAGCGCCGCGGCCACAGGCCCAGGCGCGCCACCCCGGCCACCGCGCCATACACCAACCCCGCCAGCAAGCCGATGTGCTGCCCGGAAATCACCAACAGGTGCACGGTGCCGGTATCGCGCAGCACCTGCCAGTCGCTGCTGCCCAGGCCCGCGCCGTCCCCCAGCACCAACGCCGTCAGGGCTGCGTTGCGGCCCTGGGCATCGACCTGCGCCAAGCGCTGGCGCAGGCTGTCGCGCCAGGCCCCGTGCGCCGGTGCCAGGCGTTGGCCGTCCTTGACCGTACCGGTGGCGCCGATGCGCTGGGCCAGCAGCCAGGCGTCGTAATCGAAGGCGTGGGGGTTGAGCAGCCCGCTCGGGCGCTTGAGTTTGACTGCCAGGCGCCAGCGCTCGCCGCTGCGCACTGGTGGCCCGCCGTGCCAGGCCAGGCGCATCAACTTGGGCAAGCGGGCCTTGCGCGCCGTGGCCCCGGCCAGCTCGAAACGCACCACGCTGCCCGCCTCTTGCGGCAGCCCCACCACGCGGCCCTCGACCCAGCGGGTCTGCCCGTCCAACGCCGGGGCCAAGCGATCGGCCAAGGCCCAGTGGGCCGACACGCTGGCCCAACTCAGCCCCAGCAGGCACAACGCCAGTGGATAAGTGCGAAACGGCAACAGCATCAGCGCCAGCGTGACCGCCAGCAGCAATAACCCGACCGGCGGCAGTACCGGCAGAAAACGCAGCGCCAACAAACCCAGCGCCAGCGCCAGCATCCCTGTGCGCATAAGCCCGTCCTTGAGAGTCCACGACTGAGGAATAGCCGGGTCACACAGGCACGCGCTTATTAATTGTCACAAAGTCTGAATCGGCCTTCGGTAGATTCCGGGCATACTGCCCGCTTGAACCGACCGAGAATTCCCATGCCCCGGCGCTTATTCAAACGCTACATGCCCGACCCGACCAGTATCCGGGAACACAAGTCCTTACGCTTTCTCGGCAAATTGCTCCACGACCCCAACCTCTGGCACCTCAATCGCCACTCGGTTGCCCGCGCCATGGCGGTGGGCCTGTTTGCCGCGTTCATGCCGATCCCGGCGCAGATGCTGCTGGCCGCCGCCCTCGCGGTGTCGGTGCGCGGCAACATGCCGATTGCCGTGAGCCTGGTGTGGCTGACCAACCCCATCACCATGCCGCCGGTGTTTTTCTGCACCTACCAGCTCGGGGCCTGGCTGATGAACGTGCCGCCGCGCAGCCTGCCCGACGAGCTGACCTGGGAGTGGATCAGCAGCCAGCTTTCCACCCTGTGGCAGCCGTTCTTGTTGGGCTCGGTGGTGGCCGGCGTGGTACTCGGCGCCCTCGCCTATTGCCTGACCATGCTGTACTGGCGCTGGTGGGTGGGGCGCCAGTGGAAGCAACGCCAGAAAAAGCGCCAGTAAAAACGCAAACGGCCTCCAGATGGAGGCCGTTTTTCATTACGTATCAATTAGCTATTGACGCATCCCGCGCCCGCTCACCAGCAGCCGCGCGCAACCGATGTACAGCACCGCGGTGGCCACCAGCATAAAGGCGATGGCGACGCTGATCTTGATGTCCGACACGCCCAGGATGCCGTAGCGGAAGGCGTTGACCATGTGCAGCACCGGGTTGGCCAGCGACACGGTCTGCCAGAACGGCGGCAGCAGGCTGATGGAGTAGAACACCCCGCCCAGGTAAGTCAGCGGGGTCAGCACGAAGGTCGGGATAATCGAGACATCGTCGAAGTTGCGTGCAAATACCGCGTTAATGAACCCCAGAAGCGAGAAGATCGTCGCCGTCAGCACCACTACCACCACGGTCACGCCCAGGTGGTGGACCTGCAAATCGGTGAAGAACAGCGACAGCAGCGTCACGATCAACCCCACCATCAGGCCGCGCAACACGCCGCCCACGGTATAGCCGATGAGGATGGTGTGGGGCGACACCGGCGACACCATCAATTCCTCGATGGAGCGCTGGAACTTGGCGCCGAAGAAGCTCGACACCACGTTGCTGTAGGCGTTGGTAATCACCGACATCATGATGAGCCCCGGCACGATGTACTCCATGTAGGTGAAACCGCCCATGTCGCCAATCTGCCGGCCGATCAGGTTGCCGAAGATCACGAAGTACAAAACCATGGTGATCGCCGGCGGCAGCAGGGTTTGCGGCCAGATGCGGGTAAAGCGCCGCACTTCACGGTAGATGATGGTGTTGAGGGCAACGAGGTTGGGCCGCAGTTCCGAGTTCATATAGCCACCTTCGCCAGGTTTTTTTCCACCAGGGACACAAACAACTCCTCAAGGCGATTGGTTTTGTTGCGCAAGCTCAGCACTTCGATGTTCTGCGCCGCCAGTTGGCCGAACAGCGCGGTGATGCCCACGGCCTTGTCCACCTGGACTTCCAGGGTGTGGTTGTCCACCAGCCGATTGGGGTAGCCCACCAGCGCCGGTGGCGCTTGCAGGTTGTGCTTGAGGTCGAGCAAAAACGTCTCGACATGCAGTTGGCCGAGCAACTGACGCATGCTGGTGTTCTCGACGATGGTGCCGTGGTCGATGATGCCGATGTTGCGGCACAGCTGTTCAGCCTCTTCCAGGTAATGGGTGGTGAGGATGATGGTGATGCCTTTCTCGTTCAGCTCGGTGAGGAAGGTCCACATCGAGCGGCGCAGTTCGATGTCCACGCCCGCGGTGGGCTCGTCGAGGATCAGCAGGCGCGGCTCGTGGACCAGGGCGCGGGCGATCATCAAGCGCCGCTTCATGCCACCAGAGAGCGAGCGCGACGGCACATCGCGCTTGTCCCACAGGCCGAGCTGGGTCAGGTACTGCTCGGCGCGTTCCTTGGCGACTTTGGCCGGGATGCCGTAGTAGCCGGCCTGGGTCACGACGATGTCGAAGGTCTTCTCGAACTGGTTGAAATTGAATTCCTGCGGCACCACGCCGATGCAACGCTTGAGCGCCGCCGGGTTGCGGTCCAGGTCATGGCCGAAGATGTTCACCGTGCCGCTGGTCTTGTTGACCAGGGTGGAGAGGATGCCGATGGTGGTGGATTTACCGGCGCCGTTAGGGCCGAGCAAGGCGAAAAAGTCACCTTCGGCGACGTCCAGATCGATACCACTCAGGGCCTGGAAACCGTTGCCGTAGGTTTTGGTTAGCTGCCGGATGGACAGAGCGGAACTCATATCGGATTCATGCACCAAGAAGGAAGGAAAAGAGAAAAACCAGCGTGGGCCGCAAGCAATGCAGCGGCACCGACAGGCGCAATGGTGCTTGTCGAGGCCGCACAAGTACAGTCACCTGTGTTGATAGTCGGTATTAAGTCAACGCAGTCATCACCGCGTGGCGGTAGGCCGGGCGCTGTTTCAGGCGCTCGTACCAGGCGTGCAAATGGGGCAGCGGCGCGCGCTCGATGGGCATCTCGAACCAGGCGTAAATAAAACTGCCCAGGGGAATATCGCCCATGCCGATGGCCTCGCCCGAGAGGTAGGGTTGGCCAGCCAACGCCTGGTCCACACGGGCCAACAATTGCGCGCAGGTGTCGCGGGCGGCGTGAATGGCGGCCCAGTCCTGCTGCTCGGCGGGGGTGCGCAGCACGCCCCAGAACACCTGGCGGAAGGGTTCGGCAAAGGTCGAAGTGGTCCAGTCCATCCACTTGTCGGCGCTGGCCCGGGCCTGCACATCGGCCGGGTACCAGGGCGAATCGCTGGCGTGGCGGGCGCACAGGTAGCGCACGATGGCGTTGGATTCCCACAGCACAAAGCCATCGTCCTCGATCATCGGGATCCGCCCGTTGGGGTTGAGCGCCCGGTACTGCGGCGTGTCCACCACGCCAAAGGCACCGCCGGCGTCCAGGGCCTCGTAGGCCAAGCCCAACTCTTCGGCGCACCACAGCGCCTTGCGCACGTTGGATGAGTTTTTCCGACCCCAGATTTTCAGCATGAGCGCTCCCAGATGGCTAAATGCCCGGGCAGTCTACGCCGGATCAGGCGCGACTCAAATCGCTCTGCAAGTCCCCCAGCAGGCCGCTCTGATGTTCGGCGAACAAGTGCGGATAGCACTGGGCAATGTGGCCGAAGAACAACGCCTCGGGCACATCGGCGAACTGGCCGTGGTCCACCAGGTACTCCATCGACTGCTGCCCCTGGCGGTTGAAGGGGTGGAATACGCTGTCGTTGACCCCATCGAAATCCAGGGCCGGCACATCGAATAGGTCGCACAGTTTCTGGTTGAACGCAGGCGTGGCCTTGACCCAGCGCCCGTCCAGGTACAGCTCGGTGTAGCCGTGCATGGCGAACACGTCGCTTTTGAGCAGCTCGATCAGGCGCGGCGTGGACAGGTGGTTGCGCACATCGGCCAGGCCAATGCGCGCCGGTATCCCGCAATGCCGCGCGCACCCGGCCAGCAGGGTGGCCTTGGGCACACAGTAACTTTCGGCGCTGTCCAGGGCGTAGCTGCCGCGCAGGGTGTCGGGGTCGCGGCTGAAGGTGTAGGGGTTGTAGCGCACCGCTTCACGCACCGCGTAGTACAGGTTCACCGCTTGCTCGCGCGGCTCGCGAGCAGTGCCGCGATGTTTTTGCGCGAACTCCACCACCGCAGGGTGGTCACTATCGATGAACCGGCCGGGCTTGAGGTATTCGTGCATGGGAAGGCTCTCCTGGGGAAGCCCCGAGTCTAGCGACAGACCCCGCACACGGATAACGACGTTTCGGCCAAATATCAGGGATTGCCACCGGGGCAGGCGCCAGCACTCTTACATCTGCCGCCGACCCGACTGACAATCATCACGCACACTGTCCTACCCCGCTCTCACCGCCCCCGCTTCACAGATGCCGTCTACGCTCTGAGGGTGGTTTTGCCCCTGGCCTCATGGAGGATTGAATATGTTGCTGTTGTGGATACTGGTTCTGGTGCTCGGCATTGCTTACCTGGCGCATCGCCGGGTCGCGCCCCTGCCCGCGATGGGCGTGGTGGCCGTGTACCTGGTGGCCATGGGCGTCGCCAGCCACGCACCGGGTTGGCTGCTGCTGGTTTTCTGGCTGTTGCTGGCCGCCGTGGCCGCGCCCCTGCTGTTGCCGGACCTGCGCCGCAAACTGTTCACCGCGCCGCTGTTCAGCTGGTTCCAGAAAACCCTACCACCCATGTCCCAGACCGAACGCGATGCCATCGACGCCGGCACCGTGTGGTGGGACGGCGAGCTGTTCAGCGGGCGGCCCAATTGGGACACGCTGCTGGCCTACCCCAAGGTGCAGTTGAGCGAAGAAGAACAAGCCTTCCTCGACGGCCCCACCGAAGAACTCTGCGCCATGGTCAGCGACTGGCAGATCGGCCAGGACATGGACCTGCCGCCCCAGGCCTGGGAGCACATCAAGCAAAACGGCTTTTTCGCCCTGATTATCCCCAAAGAATTCGGCGGCAAAGGCTTCTCGGCCTACGCCCACTCCCAAGTAGCGATGAAACTGGCCACCCGCAGCGGCGACCTCGCGTCCACCGTGATGGTGCCCAACTCCCTCGGCCCGGCCGAGCTGTTGCTGCACTACGGCACCGATGAGCAGCGCAACCACTACCTGCCACGCCTGGCCCGGGGCGACGACATCCCCTGCTTCGCCCTGACCGGGCCGCTGGCCGGCTCCGACGCCGGCGCCATGCCCGACACCGGAATCATCTGCAAAGGCCAGTGGCAAGGCCAGGAAGTGCTGGGCCTGCGCCTGAACTGGGAAAAGCGCTACATCACCCTCGGCCCCGTCGCCACCCTGCTGGGCCTGGCGTTCAAGGCCTATGACCCCGAGCACTTGCTCGGCGACCAGGAAGACCTGGGCATCAGCCTGGCGCTGATTCCCACCGACACCCCCGGCGTGGAAATCGGCCGCCGCCACCTGCCCCTGGGCGCGGCGTTCATGAACGGGCCGAACTCGGGCAAAGACGTGTTCGTGCCGCTGGACTGCCTGATCGGTGGCCAGGAAATGCTCGGCAAAGGCTGGATGATGCTGATGAACTGCCTCTCCGTGGGGCGCTCCATTTCCCTGCCGGCGGTGGGCACCGGCGCGGCCAAGTTCACCAGCCTGGTGACCGGCCAGTACGCCCGGGTGCGCGAGCAATTCAACGTACCGCTGGCGGCGTTTGAAGGCATCCAGGAAGCCCTGGCGCGCATCGGCGGCAACGCCTGGCTGATGGACAGCGCCCGCATGCTCACCGCCAACGCGGTGGACCTGGGGGAAAAACCCTCAGTACTTTCGGCCATCCTCAAGTACCACCTCACCGAGCGCGGCCGCGAGTGCATCAGCCACGCCATGGACGTGCATGGCGGTAAGGGCATCATCATGGGGCCCAACAACTACCTGGGCCGCAGCTGGCAAGGGGCGCCGATTTTCATCACCGTGGAAGGCGCCAACATCCTCTCGCGCAACCTGATGATCTTCGGCCAGGGCGCGATCCGCTGCCACCCGTTCGTGCTCAAGGAAATGGCTCTCGCCGCCCGCGAAGACAAAGACCAGGCCCTGGTGGAGTTCGATGGCCTGCTGCTCAAGCACATCGGCTTTGCCGTGAGCAACGCTGCCAGCACCCTGGTGCTCAACCTGGGCCTGGGCCACTTTGAAGCGGCGCCCGGGGACAAGCTCAGCCAGGGCTACTTCCGCGACCTCAACCGCCAGGCTGCGGCCTTCGCCCTGCTGGCCGACCTGTGCATGATGCTGCTGGGCGGCGAACTCAAGCGCCGCGAGCGGCTGTCGGCACGCCTGGGGGATGTGTTGAGCAACCTGTACCTGGGCAGCGCCGCCCTCAAGCGCTACCACGACCTCGGCTCGCCCGACTACATGGAGCCGCTGCTGTGCTGGGCCATGGAGGAAAGCCTCGGCCAGGCCGAACGGGCGCTGGATGAACTGCTGAGCAACTTCCCCAACCGCGTGCTCGGCTGCCTGCTGCGGGTGGTGGTGTTCCCCTTCGGCCGGCGCCACACCGGGCCGTCGGACACACTGGCCGCGCAAGTGGCTGCGTTAATCGGCCGCGCCAAGGGCGACCCGGCCCTGGAAGAGTTGCTGCAAGGCTGCTACCGCCCGCAATCGGCGCAAGACCCGGTCGGCGCGCTGCAACACGCCTGCGACCTGCTCGACGGCGCCCAACCCTTGCAGAAAAAACTCCACGCCGCCCTCAAAAGCGGCCAGGTCACCCCGGCCGCCGGCGAGCATGCCATCGATGCCGCCCTGGAGGCCGGCGTGTTGCAGGCCGGCGAGGCGCAGACCCTGCGCGACGCGCAAACGGCGCAGCGCGCGGTGATCGACGTCGATGACTTCAGCAAAGAGGAACTGAGCGCCAGCGCCGGCAAAGTGCGCTGACCACTGCCCGCAAAGCGGGCGGGTAATGAAAAACGGGCGCCGCGGCTATATACTCCGGCGCCCGTTTTGCTTCAGTTCTAGAGGACCCTTCATATGCTCGACCAAACACTCGTCCAGCTCGACCTTCTGCGCAGCATCCTGGTCGCGGTAGGTGATGCCGAGCAGGTGCCGGAAGAGAGCCACGCCTTGTTCCTGGAACGCTTCGACGAACTGCGCGCCTCCTTGCCCATCGAGCCGATCGAAAGCCAATACCTGGGCCAGGACCTGCTGTGCCAGGTGATCCAGCGCTACCCGCAAATCGCCCACTTGGTGCCCCGCGACCTGCTCTGGTACTTCGCCGGCGACTGCCTGCACTACATGCCCGACGACGAAATCGACCTGTACCAGGCCCTCGAAGACCGCCGCTACGAAGCCGAGCAGAACGACGAACCCTTCGACTGGAACCAGGAAAAGCAACTGCTGGCCATGCCTGACGAGGGCAGCAAGCACTGATCCGCCGCCACGCTTGACCCAAGGCCCGCCAGCCCTGCGCTACGGGCCTTTTGTTTGCGCGGCTTTCCAGGGTGCCAACGTCGGCTCGCGGCCCAGGCATTCAACCAGATAGTCGATAAACACCCGCAACTTGGGCGGCAGGTAGCGGGTGGGCGAGTACAGCAACCAGGCGTCGCCCGTGTAGGAGGCGATGAAGTCCCAGTCCGCCAGCACCTGCACCAAGGTGCCCTGCTCCAGGGCATGGCGCGCGGTGAAGTACGGCAGGCTGGCGATACCCACATGCTGCAACGCCGCGTCCAGGCGCACGCCGGTGTGGTTGGCGGCATAGCGCCCGCGCACGGCCACCGTCACCGCGCGGCTGCCCTGCTTGAATTTCCAGCGTGCATCGCCCGGGGTTTCCCCCAGGTAAATACAGCTGTGGCCGAGCAAGTCCCGAGGCTGGCGCGGCGTGCCGTGCTCGGCCAGGTACTGCGGTGTGGCGCACAGCAAGTGGTCGATGGGCAGCAAGGGGCGGCCGATCAACCCCGGCGGCGGGCTGTCGGTGATGCGGATGCTCAGGTCGACGTTGTCGTCGATCAAATCCACCTGGCGGTCTTCGAGGATCAACTGCACGTCCACATTGGGGTAGCGGCGCAAAAACTCGGCCATGTGGGGGTGCAACACAAAACGCCCGACAGCCTTGGGCACACTGACCCGCACCAGGCCCTGGGCCTCCTGCACGTACTGGCCGCTGACCGCCAGCACCGCACGGGCGGCGCTGACCATGTCCTGGCAGCGCTTGAACACTTCTTCGCCGCTTTCGCTTAGGCGCAATTTGCGCGTGGTGCGTTGCAGCAGGCGCGTGCCCAGGGCCTGTTCCAGGCGCGAAATGCTGCGGCTCACCGCCGAGGGTGACAGGCCCAATTGGCGCGCGGTTTCGGAGAAGTTGCCGGTTTCCACCACCTTGACGAAGGTGGCCATCTCGGCCAACAGCGGTAACGGTAGATTGATGCCCATGGCGCATAAGTCCATTGAAATTTGCACGGATTATCCACTATCGCGCGCAAGTTTATACTGCGCCCCATACCGCTGATCGCCAGCCGCCGCACTCCCCGCCCTTTTGGAACCGCCATGCTCTCGACTTATCTGGGCGAATTCATCGCCCTGGCCACCATTCACCTGCTGGCCGTGATCGCCCCCGGCCCGGACTTCGCCGTGACCATCCGCCAAAGCGTGCGCTTCGGCCGCCTCACGGGCCTGTGCACCGCCCTGGGCATTGGCGCGGGGATTTCCGTGCACGTGCTCTACACCCTGCTGGGCGTGGGTGCACTGATGCACGCCCTGCCCTGGCTACTGACGGTGGCCAAGGTGGTGGGCGCTGGCTACATTTTGTATTTGGGGATCAACCTGCTGCGCAGCAAGGCCCGCAGCCAGTTGGAAGGCATGGCGCAAGCGGAACCCGATTCGCCCCGGCAACGCCTGGGCAAGGCCTTTATGACCGGGTTCCTGACCAACGCCACCAACCCCAAGGCGACGCTGTTTTTCCTGGCGATTTTCACCACCGTGGTCAGCGCCTCGACACCGTTGCAGGTGCAGGCGCTGTACGGGGTGTGGATGTGCCTGGTCAACGCGGCGTGGTTCGTCATCGTCGCGCTGTTTTTTTCCAGCGCCCGGGTGCGCCAGGTATTCCTGCGCCTGGGGCACTGGTTCGAGCGCAGCATGGGGCTGATCCTGATTCTGTTCGCCGGGCGCCTGATGTTGTCGCTGTAACCCCCGGCGAACCGCGGCGCTACAGGTCGTAGCGCAGCGCCAGGCCCAGGGTACGCGGGGCGCCGACGTCGATGATGTCGTCCACGCGGTTGTTGGTGACGTACTCCTTGTCAAAGGCGTTTTTCACGTAGGCAGAGACGGTGACGTTCTGGGTCAAGGGGTACTGGCCGTTGAAGTTGACCAGCACGTAGTTGTCGCTTTTGCGCTCGCCGGTCACCTTGCCCGCGTCGTTGAACTGGTACTGCGAAGGGCTCGCGGCCTGGTAGGTGACGTCGGTATTGAGGCTCAAGCCGTTGTCCAGGCGATAGGTGCCGCCCAGCGAGACCTTGTACTTGGGCGAATGGAGGAACGACTCGCCGCTCATGTCCTCGCCATTGCCGGTGACGAAATCCTTGTACTTGCCATCGGTCACCGCACCGCCGGCGGTCAGGGTCAGGTGGCGGCTCACGTCCTTCTCGACGAACAGCTCCAGGCCCTTGATCTCGCTGCGCCCGGCGTTATAGATGTGCACGAAGTTGCCCGCGTCATCCAGCACGCTAACCTGCTGGTCTTTCCAGTCGGTGTAGTAGAGGTTGGCGCGGGCGCGCAGGGTTTTTTCCTGCCACGCGCCGCGGTACGACAACTCGTAGGTGGTGGTGTATTCCGGGTCGTAGGCCGCGTGGCCGCCACCGGCGCGCACGTTGACGCCACCGCCGCGATAGCCCTTGCGCACCATGAAGCCGACAAATTGGTCGGTGGCCAACTCGTAGTCAATGCCCAGTTTGGGCAGCACGGCATTGAACGACTTGCTGACCTTGCCAGCGCTGGAGAAGTCGTCCTGGTCGATGTCGGTGTCGTTCTGTTCGTGGTCCAGGCGCAGGCCGGTAATCAGGGTCCAGCGCGGCACGAAGGTCCAGTTGATCTCGCCGAACAGGGCCTGGTTCTGGATCCGCGTATCGCCCTTGGTGGTGCCGCCCAGTACTTTGTCGAACAGCAGGCGATCGTGGAAGTTGTTGGTGGTGTTGCCGTAGTAGGCGCCGACGAAACTGCGCAGCGTCTCGGATTGATAACCCAGGCGCAGTTCCTGGCTGAACAGGTCACCGTCCTGCTTGCGCAGGACCACATCGTTGGCCGTCGCGCTCTGGTCGAAATCCAAGCGGGCGCTGTAGTCCGAATGCGTGTTGGCGGTCAGGCTGGTCAGGGTCCAGGCGTCGTTCAAGCGGTAATCGACCTTGGCGCTGAGGGTGTCTTGCTTGAGGTTGTCGAACGCCTGGGTGTCGGACGAAATCTTGTAGTACTGCACCTTGTCGTTGACCCGCATCACCGAGCGATCGCCCTGGCGGTGCTCGTTGTGGGCGTAGGTGAACAGTACGTCAACATCGTCTGTCGGCAGAATCAGCAATTTGCCGCGGGCATTGCTGGTGCGACGAGGGTTGGCGTCGTCGTGCAGGTCGACGTTGCGAATAAAGCCGTCGCCTTCCTGGTAGTCCACGGCAATGCGCCCGGCGATCTTGTCTTGCACAAGCGCACCGCCACCGGCCACGGCAGCACCGTGTTCGCCGTAGTTACCGACGTTGGTCTGCGCGGAAAAGCTGGGCTCGAATGTAGGATTCTTGGTTTGGATCACCACCGCACCGGCCAGGGAGTTACGCCCCTGGGTGGTCGATTGCGGGCCAAGGAACACTTCCACCTGCTCGGCGTCCCACAGCGGCGTGGGGCTCAGGGTCAAGGCGCGGTTGGGCTGCTGGGCGCCGTCAACGTATACCGAAATGGCGCCATTGAGGGTGGCCGGGCCCTGGTCATCGAAACCGGACACCGGCACGCCGCGAATACCCCAGGTTTCATTGCCGGCCTGGTTGTAGACGCCGGGGGTGCGGGCGAAGACGTCCACCAGGTCTTTATCGCCGTGTTCGCGCAGCTTTTCTTCGGTGACCACCACCACGCTGGACTGGGTCTGCGCCAGGGTGCGGTTGATTTTTTCCCCAGTCACCGTGATCGGCGCGATTTCCAGCACGTTCGTGACGGTGTCAGCCCAAGCGCTAGGCGCCAGGTAATACGCCGACCCGATGGCCAGCACCCAGGTGCGTCTCTTGAAAGGCATGCCCTGCTCCCCTGCGACAGATCGTTGTTTTTTTTGTCTGCAAACTGGCACTTGGCGCCAGCGGGGCGGAGTCTAAGGGAAAATCAGGCGCAGAGAAACAGATTGATAATCCGTCTCATTAACACCGAAATCGACAAATCGCGCACAAACAAAAACGCCGCTCTATTGAGCGGCGTTTTCGTGAAATGGAGCGGGAAACGAGACTCGAACTCGCGACCCCGACCTTGGCAAGGTCGTGCTCTACCAACTGAGCTATTCCCGCAAATGGCGTCCCCTAGGGGACTCGAACCCCTGTTACCGCCGTGAAAGGGCGGTGTCCTAGGCCACTAGACGAAGGGGACACGCTAACTGGAACACATGGTGTGTATCCCAGTGCCCAGACCCTCACCCGAAGGCTTGGTCCTGGTTTCACTCAGTGCCGCCCGAAAGCAACACCGTTTAAAAATGGAGCGGGAAACGAGACTCGAACTCGCGACCCCGACCTTGGCAAGGTCGTGCTCTACCAACTGAGCTATTCCCGCAATGGCGTCCCCTAGGGGACTCGAACCCCTGTTACCGCCGTGAAAGGGCGGTGTCCTAGGCCACTAGACGAAGGGGACACACGTACAACATTCACTGCTTACTGCGTGTTGGCTGTGTGCTTTACGCTGTAAGTGGCGCGCATTCTATGGATGGATTCGGGGGTCGTCAACCCCCAACTATAAATTTATTTAAATCAATGACTTCGGGGTGGTTTCAGGGCGCTCCCCGGGATTTGTGCCGCCCGGTGTTTGGCGCCTATATTCTGGCGCCCGACAAGACGCTATAGTTCACCGAGCCAGATGATGGCAAAGTGCACCCATCGTTTACTACCCTTATATAAGCAGCGAAGCGACCGGCTCCAACTCGTCGTACGGGCCTATGCGCCTATAGGCTAAGCCACTACACTCGCACGCCAATCCCCTGAAGAGGCCTTACCGGTGACACCACTCATGATCGCCCTGCTAGTCATAGCCGGGATTGTCCTATTGATTGCCATTGGCTACATGAACCATGTGGTGGAAAACAACAAACTGGAAAAGGCGCGTACCCGGGTAGAACTCAATGACCGTATCCGCCGTTGCGGCGAAATCACCGAGACCTTTCCCGGCCAGTTGATGACGCCAGCCCTCAAGTTGCTGCTCACGCGCCTGGAACTCAATGTCACCCAGCGCCTGCTCAACCTGAACAAGTCCGACCCGTCCATCAAAGCGCGGATTGCCGAACTCCAGGCGTTGGTGGCCCAGGGCGAATCGATCCCGGTCAACAACCCGCCGGGGCCGATCCTGACCGAAGCCAAGGCCAAGGACGTGCGTTTCCTGCTCGAAGCGCTGCACGGCCAGGTCACTCGCGCGGTGCAAGATGGCTTTCTGCCCACCAACGAGGCCAAGCACTGGCTGCGGGAAATTCGCCACCTGCTGGTGCTGCTGCACATCGAGTTCTTCAATAACCTGGGCCAGCACGCCCTGCAGCAAAACCAACCGGGCCAGGCTCGCCTGGCGTTCGAGCGCGGCGCCCAATACCTGCGCAAGCAGCCGGACCCGGCGGTGTACAACGAGCAGCTCAAGTACCTGGAAAAACTCCTGGCCCGCGCTAACTCCATGGTGCTGACCAACATCCAGCCTACCGAAGACGAAGCCAACGAACTGACCGAAGGCCTCAAAGCGGCAGAAGCCGACGCCGACTGGAAGAAGAAAGTCATCTACGACTGACGGCCAATGCCCGCCCACGCTCACCGACGTGGGCGGGCGCTCTCCCCCCGCCCGCAATACCGGCCTGCTACAGGCGAAAGTGCTCCACCATCCCCTGCAATTGCCCGCCCAACTGCGCCAACTCGATGCTCGAGGTGGCATTGCCCTGCATCGCCAGTGACGAATGCTCGGCACTGGCGCGGATGCTGGTGACGCTGCGGTTGATTTCCTCGGCCACCGAACTCTGCTGCTGCGCCGCCGCCGCAATCTGCTGATTCATTTGCTGGATCAACGACACTGCCGCCGCAATGCTGCCCAAGGCACTCTCGGTCTGCAATGCATCGCTGACAGCCAGCTTCACCAACTCACCACTGCCTTGGATCTGCTGCACCGAAGCACTCGCCGCTGCGCGCAAGGTACTGACCAGGCGTTCGATTTCCTCGGTCGATTGCTGCGTACGCCGGGCCAGCGCGCGCACCTCGTCCGCGACCACGGCAAAACCCCTGCCCTGCTCGCCCGCGCGCGCCGCCTCGATGGCCGCGTTCAGCGCCAGCAGGTTGGTCTGCTCGGCCACGCTCTTGATGACCTCCAGCACCGTACCGATGTTCTGGATCTGCGCACTGAGGCTCTCGATGCTGTTACTGGCCGCCGTGGCCGAACCCGCCAGTTGCTCGATGCGCTGCAAACTCTGGCGCACCACCTGCTGGCCGCCCTCGACCTTGTCGTCCGCAGTCTGCGCGGCCTGGGCCGCTTGTTCGGCGTTGCGCGCCACATCATGCACGGTGGCGGTCATCTGGTTCATGGCCGTCGCCACTTGTTCGGTTTCTTCTTTTTGGCTACTGACTTCCCGGTGCGTCTGCTCGGTGACCGCCGACAGCGACTGGGCTGCACCGGCCAATTGTTCGATGCCTACCTGCAACCCGCTGACCATGCGGCTCAGGTCCTCGCCCATCTGCGCCATGGCCTGCATCAACTGGCCCATTTCATCGCGCCGGGTGACGGGAGCCATGGCCGTCAAGTCCCCCGCGGCGATGCGCTGGGCAACCGCAATCACGCTGCGCAACGGCGCCACGATCAAACGGGTGATCCCCCATGCCGCCAGCAACCCCACCAGCAACGCCAGCACCGAGGACGCGCTAATCAACAACATGCTCTGCTTGATGCGCGCCTGCATGGCCTGGTCCTCGACGCCATAGGCCTGATCGACCCGCGCCACCACCTCGGCGGCCCGCTCGTGCAATTGCTGGTACACCAGGCTCTCCCGGGCCAGCAGCGCCGTGTATTCGCTGAGTTTTTCACCGAAGCTGGCGATGTGCCCAGACACCTCGCCCAATACAGTCCGGTAACCGTCGTCCGTAACCAAGCCTTTGAGCTGCTCGACCTGTGCCAGCGCCTGCTGCGCTTGCTCGATCTGGCCTTGCCCGGCGTCCTCGCCCTTGCGGTTCTGATCCAGGCGCAGCCGCGCTTCGTTCATCGCTTGCAGCATTAATTTCGACACCTGGCTGATCTGGCTTGCCTGCTCGACGAATGCGGCGCCGTCCTTGCCCTGGGTTTCCTTAAGGGTGTAAGTGCCATCATCGATCAGGCCGGCCTGGAGCACGTCCAGGTTATTGGCCACGCTGGACACCGACCAACTGGCCATTTCCAGGGCCAGTTCCTTGGCTTGAGTCAAATCGACAAACTCGTCGAAGGCCTGGCGATAGGCGCCCAGGGATTGCTCGACCGCCGCCATAAGCTGACCGTTGGCGGGCGAATCGGCCTTGAGCTGCCGCGCCTGCACCACCAAGGCGTCTGTGCCTTCGTGCAGGGCTTCGACGGTTTTCGGGTCACCACGCAAGGCGTATTCCTGCTCCAGCAGTCGCACCGCGAGCAAACGGCTATTAAGGGAAGACATTTGTTTGAGCCCGTCGAACTGGCGGCCAATGGCCTGCAGGGACCACACACCTATGACCGCCACCACAGCGGTCAGCAACAACACCAGCACAAAACCGATCGCCAGCTTCTTCGCCATGCCCAGGTTGGCGAAACGCCCTTCAATGGCCGTATTCATTGCGTGCGATCCCCTTGCCTTGCTCAATGGCAATACGCCATTTCTCTACCTGCAGAGTCGCAACGAGCCAACCCCGAGCACAAGCCTTAGCCATCGCAACAATGGCAAAAAGCTATGCCGAGGTCGTTTTCAGGACAGTGCGCATCACTGCGACGGCAACATTGCCTGGAAGAATGCCAGGGCCCGCGGATCGCCGGCATAGGCCACATTGATCCGCAGCCAAGGGCTAGACTCGGCCTGCACATGGAACGCATCGCCCATCGACGGCAGCACGCCGCATCTAGTGGCCTGCTCGCGCACCTGCGCCTCATCGCCCTTCGCCGGCCGTGCCCAGATGAACATGCCGCCGCCAGGGCGGGTGAACACCTCCCACTCGGCATCTTCGAGGGCTTGCAACGTGGCCGCCATTTCCTTATTAAGGCGCTGGCGCAAGCGCTGGGTCAGCTTTCGATAAGCCCCGGTGGCCAACATGCTCGCCACCACAGACTCACAGAACCGCGAGGTGCCCAGGCTGGTAATCATCTTGACCTCAGCCAGGCGTGCCACCAGCTCGGGGCTGGCGACCAGGTAACCCAAGCGCAATGAGCTACTCAGGGTTTTGGACAGGCTGGCGATGTAGATCACCCGGCCCTCGGTGTCCATCGCCGCGAGCCGAGCGAATGAGCCGTTCTGGAAGTCGGCGTAGGCATCGTCTTCGACCAGGTAGCAATCGTATTCGCTGGCCAATTGCAGCAGACGCCGAGCAACCGTGGGCGTGAGGCTGCTGCCGGTGGGGTTGTGGTACAGGCTATTAATGAACACCGCGCGGGGCCGGTGCTCAGCCAGCAAACGTTCGAGCTCCTCCAGATCCGGGCCGGTGCGGGTACGCGCAACCTCCAACAGCGTGGCACCGCAAAACGTGAGCAGGCGATGGAGGTTGGCAAAACCGGGGCGTTCAATCACCACGCAATCGCCTGGGCGCAACAGGGTCCGCACCAACAGGTCGAGGCCGTGGCTGGCGCCCTGGGTGGTCAGGATCTGCTGCTCTTGCACGCAAATGTCGACCTGCTTGAGGTGCCGGCGTAGCTGCTGGCGCAAGGCCGGCAACCCCAGGGGCGTGCTGTAGCTAAAGAGCCCCGCCATGTCAGTGCGGGTGACTTCACGGATCGCATAGCTGAGGTCATCCGTTTCGCGCCAACTCTCCGGAAGCCAGCCGCATCCCAGTTTCAATTCGCCCATCGGGCTCTCGTCCACCCGCCCCCACGCCAGTTCTGCGCCCGCAGGCGCAGCTTCGCGCTCCGTGAGCGAAGTCGCGCAGGCCACGTAAAAGCCCAGGCCATGGCGCGAAGCCAGCACGCCCTGGGCAACCATTCGCTCATAGGCTTGCACCACACAGGACTGGCTAAGCAAATTCTCCCTAGCCAGTTGCCGAATGGAGGGCAGGCGCGTTCCCGGTTGCACGTTGTCCTGGCGGATCCAACTGGCCAATCCGTTGACGATTTGCTGCACCACGGGCACGAGCGCCTGCCGATCAATCTTCAGATCCATGAGTAAGCGATTCCTAACTGTTTGTTTTGTTTCCAAAAAAAGAAGTTAAGCACAGGTGCCCCGTCACTGAAGCCCCTAAAGGCGTCGGAAACAGCCATTCCTAACCCCTTGAAACACAATCTCGGGATCGTGACCGAAAAAGCCAGAAATATGGCCCAAGGAGCCAATGCGCAGTCAGGATGTGCCTACTTTTCCCGCAGAGGGCCAGGCATGCTTCCCATAGCAAAACGCCCCGCCCCCGGTGAAGGGGGCGAGGCGTTCGGTCACGGCATTCGATTGCGGTGAGCGCGTGAAGTCAGAGTTTCGCCGCGTGTCGCTGATGCCGCTCCATGTAGCGCTCTACATAAGAGCAAGAAGGAATGACCGTGTAGCCCATGCGATCGGCGTATTCCAGCGCCTGCTCGGTCAATGCCGCCGCGATACCACGCCCACGCAGGGCGTTGGGCACAAAGGTGCGATAGATATCCAGGGTCTGTTTACCCAGGTCCATATAGGTCAAGTAGGCACGATGACCGTCCACATTGGTCTCGAACTGATGACCAACCTGGTCATGGTGGATGGACAACGCCTCGCTCATCACTACTCCTCGCGGGTCTGGGTTAGCGACCCTACCTTACCGATGTTTTTCCGGCGAAGGAACATCTACGCCACCCCGTGCCTGCCAGGCACCAAACAAGACCTGTCGATTCTGCGCAGCCGAGCACGTATCAAATAGTAGGCGCCATTGCCGCAAATGCTCAAGGCGCGCTCGTCATTGCAACGTTGGCTGGCCAAACGTGCCGGGGGGACTATAGAAGGGGCTCGACCCAATATGCCGGGTCGATAGCCCGCACATTGCCGGATATTGAGACTTAAGACGAACCAGCACTCTTAAAGTCACCTCAATATGGATAAAGATACGAGAGCCCGACCACAGATTCAGAACTACAGTCTAGACAAATCAATAAAGAATGACTGTTGGCAACACTGCACGGCGCCTACAACCATCGCCCTGCCCGGAGCGCAGGCCTGCGTTTTTTTAAACAACGCTGTGAAAAGTTGCTCAAAAAAGAATCAACGCCTACAATTTTTTTGCTTCTTGCGCTACGTCAGTTTACTTACTACAAGTAATGGGTAGTATGTACGCCGGCTATTTCCTCACTCTGAGGAAGTGGCTACTTAATTGAAAGTCCTTGAAGGGGAACACGATGAACAACGTTCTGAAATTCTCTGCTCTGGCTCTGGCCGCAGTTCTGGCTACCGGTTGCAGCAGCGTCTCCAAAGAAACCGAAGCACGTCTGACTGCAACTGAAGACGCAGCAGCTCGCTCCCAGGCTCGTGCAGACGAAGCCTACCGTAAAGCTGATGAAGCTCTGGCTGCTGCTCAAAAAGCACAACAGACTGCTGACGAAGCTAACGAGCGCGCTCTGCGTATGCTGGAAAAAGCTAGCCGCAAGTAATAGTCCTTAGGGATTGTTATCAAGCCGATCCATTTTTGGGTCGGCTTTTTTATTGCCCGCTTTTTACCCAGGCAATAAAAAACCCGCCAACACGACTCCGTGCTGGCGGGCTCTAGGCAGGCGCCTACTGCAGCTCGACCGGGGTACTGCTCATCATGGGCGCAGTGGTCGGCACCGCAATCTCCACCGGCAGGCCATCTTCGGCCGCGACTACGTCACGCACCACGTCCCAGTTCATGCGCAGGCTGTTGGCCAGGTCTTCACGCTTGAGCAAGGCGTTGATGACGGCGGTGTGCTTGTCCACCACCGAGGGGTTGCCCTTGTCATCCAGCGGTGTATGCGCCTCCAGGTACACCTTGCCACCACTGAGGCCGAACTTGTAGGGCTCGCTGATGATCCGCACGGACGTACCGACTGGCACCATGCCCGCCATTTCCAGCACGTTATTGTTGAGCATGCGGAAGCAGCCGTGGCTGGTGCGCATGCCGATGCCGAACTTCTTGTTCGAGCCATGGATCAGGTAACCCGGGGTGCCCAGGGTGAACTTGAAAGGCCCCAAGGGATTGTCCGGGCCGGCAGGCACCACGTTAGGCAGCGGATCGCCATCAGCCGCGTGCTCGGCCTTGATAGAGGCCGGCGGCGTCCAGGTCGGGTTTGGCGTCTTGGCTACGATACTGGTGTGGGCGATCGGTGAGCCCCAGCCTTCGCGGCCGATACCCAGCGGGAACGTGTAGACCACGTTCCGCCCCTTGGGGAAGTAATACAGGCGGTATTCAGCCAGGTTGATGACGATGCCTTCGCGCGGCCCTGGCGGCAGGATGAAGCGGGTCGGCAACACGACTTCGGTACCCGCCCCCGGCAACCACGGATCGACCCCAGGATTGGCCGCGACCATTTCCAGGTAGCCCAGGTCGTAGGCGGTGCCCAGGTCGGCAAAAGTGTCTTCGTACTTGGCCTTGATGACCTGCACCTGGCCCACGATGTCTTCGCCCGGCGGCGGCAACGGCAGCTCCAGGGCAGCAACGGGGCCAGCCACACACAGGGCGGCAAGGGTCAGGCAGCGGGTGACGGCAGGAAAGCGCGGCAACATCCGGAAAGTCCTTCGCAGGGTCAAGAGGTCAAAAGAGGCGATTGTACACCGCGGCCCGGGGCTTGGGGGGTGTCAGCGGGCGGGGTGGCGGGTTACAGCTCGAAGCGCAGCTCCGGCCAGATCGGCGGCGTACCGCGCTTCTGGGATTCGAGGATAGCCCGACATAGCGGGCACAGGCGTTGGTCCTGGAAAATTTTGCGGTCTACCGCCGACCACCGCGGCTGCGCGGGCAACAACGTGCCGCACAGGGTTCGATCCGCTGAGCCGCCCAGTTCCAACTGCCGTGTCACCAGGTGCACCCGCACTTCCTGGCAGGCGAACAGATCCAGCTGTTCATCAGGCTCGATCAGTTGATAGGCAAACAGGGACCAGGCGGGACGTGGCATCGGGGGCTCCAAATCGGGGCGCCACCTTAGCCGAAAGACCGCCGCTAGAAAAGTCTCAAAGCAGCGGTTTCAGCGTCGGCCAGACATTTTCCAGCAACTGGCCCTGGGCCGCTGCGGCCGGGTGGATGCCATCGCGCTGCATCAGCTCCGGATGGCCACCCACCCCTTCGAGGAAAAACGGCACCAGTGGCACTTTTTTCTCGCTGGCGAGGTGGCTGTAGACCTCGGCGAAGGCCTTGGTGTAGCGCACGCCATAATTAGGTGGCAACTGCATGCCCAGCAACAACACCTTGGCACCGCTGGCACGGGCACTGTCGATCATCGACGCAAGATTTTGTTGCAATTGCGTGGGCAACTGCCCGCGCAGGCCATCGTTGCCGCCCAGCTCCAGGACCACCAGCGCCGGCTTGTGCTCTGCAAGCAGTGCCGGCAGGCGCGCCTGGCCCCCTGCACTGGTGTCGCCGCTGACGGACGCGTTGACCACCTTGTCGTCGAACCCCTCGCGCGCCAGGCGCTGCTCCAGCAAAGCGACCCAGCCTTGGCGGGTATCCAGGCCGAAAGCCGCGCTGATACTATCGCCCACGATCAGGACTGTACCCGCCGCTGCGTTCTGGGCCATGCACACCAAGGCCAGGCCAGCACTCAAAAACCACACACGCATCGGACTCTCCATGGGCGCAAGCATTCTCACTGCGCGGAACCTTAGCAAAGTGGTTCCCAGCGCGGAAGGTGAACTGACCATCCTGCACGAACTCAGCCTGGAACTGAACAAGGGCGATAGCCTGGCCATCGTCGGCGCTTCCGGCTCCGGTAAATCCACCCTCCTGGGGCTGCTCGCCGGCCTCGACTTGCCCAGTGGCGGCGAAGTGGTGCTGGCCGGCCAGGCCCTGAGCACCCTGGACGAAGACCAACGCGCGCGAGTCCGGGCCGAACACGTGGGCTTCGTGTTCCAGTCATTCCAGCTGCTCGACAGCCTCAACGCACTGGAGAACGTCATGCTGCCGCTGGAACTGGATGGGCGCAAAGACGCCCGCGCGCGCGCCACCGAGCTGCTCGAACGGGTCGGCCTGGGTCGGCGCCTGAGCCACTCGCCACGCCAGCTCTCCGGCGGCGAGCAACAACGGGTGGCCATCGCCCGCGCCTTTGCCGCCGAGCCCGACGTGCTGTTCGCCGACGAGCCCACCGGCAACCTTGATAGCCATACCGGCGAGCGCATCAGCGACTTGCTATTTGAGCTCAACCAGGAACGCGGCACCACCCTGGTGCTGGTGACCCACGACGAACGTCTGGCCCATCGCTGCCGACGCCTGATCCGCCTTGAAGCCGGCCTGCTGGTCGCGCCATTGGAGCCTTGATGGCACGCCTGCCGCTGTTGCGCCTGTTCAGCCTCGCCGTCCGCCAACTGCTGCGCGATGCCCGCGCCGGTGAGTTGCGGGTGTTGTTCTTCGCCTTGCTGGTGGCCGTGGCTGCCAGCACTGCCATCGGCTATTTCGGCGCCCGCCTCAATGGCGCCATGATGCTGCGCGCCACCGAGTTCCTCGGCGCCGACTTGCTGCTGGAAGGCAGCTCGCCAGCGCGCCCGGAGCAGACCCAGAGCGGTCTCGACCTGGGCCTGGAACACGCGTCGGTGGTGGAATTTTCCAGCGTCATCGCCACCGACAACGGCATCCAGTTGTCCAGCGTAAAAGCGGTCAGCCCGGCCTACCCGCTGCGCGGAGAACTGAAAAGCGCCAGCGCACCCTTCGCACCAGAAGCGCTCGGTGGCGGCCCCCAGCCCGGCGAGGCCTGGGCCGAGGCGCGGCTGTTGACCGCCCTGGAACTCAAGATCGGCGACAGCATCGATGTAGGGGTCAAGACCCTGCGCCTGAGCCGTGTGCTGACCTACGAGCCCGACCGCGCCGGCAACTTCTATAGCCTCACCCCGCGCGTGATGATGAACCTCGCCGACCTGCAAGCCACGGGCGTGGTGCAACCGGGCAGCCGCGTCAGCTACCGGGAACTGTGGCGCGGCGAGGCCAGTCGCCTGGAAAGCTATCGCCAATTGATAAAACCGGGGCTGGCCGCCAACCAGCGCTTGCAGAATGCCCGCGACGGCAACCGGCAGATCGGCGGCGCCCTGGGTAAGGCCGAGCGCTACCTGAACATGGCGAGCCTGGTGGCGGTGCTGCTGTCCGGCGTGGCCGTGGCCCTGTCCGCCGCCCGCTTCGCCGCCCGGCGTTTCGATGCCAGCGCGTTGCTGCGCTGCCTCGGCCTGTCGCGGCGCGAAGCCCTGCTGCTGTTCAGCGTGCAATTGACCGTCCTCGGCCTGCTTGCCAGCCTCAGCGGTGCCCTCCTCGGTTGGCTGGCCCAACTGGGCCTGTTCGCCCTGCTCCACGATTTGCTGCCCAACGATGTTCCACCGGGCGGGTTGCTGCCGGCAATCGCCGGCATCGGCACCGGGCTGGTAGCCTTGGCCGGGTTCGCCCTGCCACCGCTGGCCGCCCTAGGCCGCGTGCCGCCGCTGCGGGTGTTGCGCCGCGACATGTTGCCCATCCCCTCCAGTAGCTGGGTGGTGTACGGCGCAGCCTTGGCCGCCCTGGGGCTAATTATGTGGCGCCTGAGCCTGGACCTGGTGCTGACCTTCGCCCTGCTGGGCGGCGGCGTAGTGGCTGCGTTGGTATTGGGTGGCCTGTTGCTGCTTCTGCTGCAAAGCCTGCGGCGCCTGCTGGCCAAGGCTTCGCTGCCCTGGCGCCTGGGGTTGGGGCAACTGCTACGCCACCCCTTGGCTGCAGCCGGGCAAGCCCTGGCCTTTGGCTTGATCCTGCTGTCGATGGCGCTGATTGCGCTGCTGCGCGGCGAGTTGCTCGACACCTGGCAAAACCAGTTACCCAAGGACGCGCCCAATTACTTCGCCCTCAACATCCTGCCCGCCGATAAAGATGCCTTCAGCGCACGCTTGAGCGAGGCGTCGGCGCAATCGGCGCCGCTCTACCCGGTAGTGCCGGGGCGACTGATTAGTATCAATGGCGAGCCGGTGCGCGAGATCGTCACCAAGGAATCGAGCGGCGATCGCGCCGTGCAGCGCGACCTGAGCCTGACCTGGGCCACCGACCTGCCGGCAGGCAACGCCATCACCGAGGGAGCCTGGTGGCCGGCCCAGCCGCCCGATGACTTGCCAGGCGTGTCGGTGGAAACCAAGGTGGCCGAAAGCCTCAAGCTCAAACTCGGCGATCACTTGGTGTTCACCGTGGCCGGAGTCAATCGCGAGGCGCGGGTCACCAGCCTGCGCAGCATCAACTGGGATAACTTCCAGCCCAACTTCTTCATGATCTTCCAACCCGGCACCCTCAAGGATTTGCCGACCACTTACCTGACCAGTTTCTACCTGGCCCCGGGCAACGATCAGCAGATCATCGACCTGTCCCGCGCCTTCCCGGCGGTGACCATCCTGCAAGTCGAAGCCTTGCTCGAACAGCTGCGCAGCATCCTGGCCCAGGTCACGCTGGCGGTGGAGTACGTGCTGCTGTTCGTTCTGGCGGCGGGGATGGCGGTGCTGTTTTCCGGGTTGCAGGCCACCCTCGACGAGCGCATTCGCCAGGGCGCCCTACTACGTGCCCTGGGGGCGGAGCGGCGCTTGCTGGTCAAGGCGCGGCGCATCGAGTTCGGCTTGCTCGGCGCGGTCAGCGGCCTGTTGGCCGCGCTGGGTTCGGAAGTGGTGAGCCTGGTGCTGTACCGCTACGCCTTCGACCTGCCCTGGCAACCGCACCCCTGGTTGCTGGTGCTGCCATTGATCGGCGCACTGCTGATCGGTAGCGCCGGCGTCTTCGGCACGCGACGGGCGCTCAATGCCAGCCCCCTGACAGTCCTGCGCGAGGGTTGATAGACTCGCGCCCACTCCGCCCTCCGCACAAGAAGCCGCAATGAGCCGCTACCGCCCTCCCCGCACCGCTGGCACCGCCCTGATTACCCCCGAGGGCGAGGCGCGGATGCGGGCCGAGTTCCATGAGTTGTGGCATGTGCGCCGCCCCCAGGTCACCCAATCGGTGAGCGAGGCGGCGGCCCAGGGCGACCGCTCGGAAAACGCCGAGTACACCTACGGTAAGAAAATGCTGCGGGAAATCGATAGCCGCGTGCGCTTCCTGACCAAGCGCCTGGAAGCTCTGAAAGTGGTGAGCGAGCGGCCCAGCGACCCGAACAAGGTCTACTTCGGCGCCTGGGTGACCATTGAGGATGAGAGCGGCAAGGAGGCGCGCTACCGCATCGTCGGCCCCGACGAACTGGACCTCAAGCAAGGCCTGATTAGCATCGACTCCCCCTTGGCCCGCGCCTTGATCGGCAAGGCGCTGGACGCCGAAGTGCGGGTGCAGACGCCGACGGGCGAACAGTGCGTGTATATCGTGGCGATTGACTATCCCTAGCCTCAACGGCGGGTAATCAGACCCTGACGGCTGACGCGCACCAGTTGTTTAATCATCTCGTTGGCATCTGCGCCGCTGGGAGCTTGGATAACGGCCAGGTCGAAGCTATCGCTGGCAAAACGCGCCAGGGATTCGCCATCGGCCACGAACTGGATCAGGAACGCCGAAGGACGCCCCGTACGGCGCGGCCAGCCATCGAGATAGCGCAGCAAGGTGGGCTGATGCTTGCCACCGAGAAGGATTTTTGGATTGTGCTGGGGAAGGTTCGCCGTAATCGGCGCAAGACGTACAAGGGGGCTGGGTGCATTCATCGTGTCGTGTCTCTGCCTCAAATTTCTGCCGGGCAGGTGAGAGGCAACACCGAACCAGCGCTTTAGCGGTATTTCGAAGCCAGTATCAAGCTTCTATCGGTGACCTTTCGGTCCCCTGGCGCCCCGCAAGTAGCTGTTTAAATCGGCGCATGGGCACATCCTAGAGAAGCTGGCCAGTTAGTGTCAACCACCGCGTTCAGTGCTTTAGTCCGCGTGTTTGCGCCGCCCTTCAGCCCCCCGGTACCGCCTCGCGCCCGGAGAACCGCTCCCGATAAGCCTGGGGCGTGACCCCCAGGGCCTTGAGGAAACTGCGCCGCAAGGTCTCTTCGCTACCAAAGCCGCACTGCACCGCCACGCGCTTGACCGCCATGCCCGTGTCACACAGCAGGCGCCGGGCGCTTTCCACACGGATTGCCTCGATGGCCCGGGCCGGGGTCTGGCCGGTTTCCTGGCGGTAATGGCGTACGAAACTGCGCTCGCTCATCCCCGCCTGTAGCGCCAGGCTGGGGATGTTCAAGTCTAGCTTCAGGTTTTCTGCGATCCAGGCATGCAATTCATCAAAACGGCTGCCGTCCTGCTGCAAGGCCAGGGTCACGCTGAACTGGGATTGGCCTCCCGGGCGCTTGAGGAACACCACCAATTGTCGCGCCACTTCCAGGGCCATGGCCCGCCCCAAGTCCGCCTCCACCAGGGCCAACGCTAAGTCGATGCCCGCCGTCACTCCGGCGGAGGTCCACACCGGCCCATCGTTAATGAAAATCGGGTTGGCCTCCACTTGCAGGCTTGGATACAGCTGCGCCAACTGCTCGCAGCGGGTCCAGTGGGTAACCACCCGGCGCCCGTCGAGCCAGCCACTGGCGGCCAGCAAAAACGCCCCGGTGCACACCGACGCCACGCGCCGCGACTGCGCCGCTCGCTGGCGCACCCAGGCCACCAGCGCGGCGTCTTCGGCGGCGGCATACACGCCCCAGCCACCAGCGACGATCAGGGTGTCACAAGGCTGGCCGGGTGGTGGCAACTGCGCCGACACTAGCGCCAACCCCGCCGACGACATCACTGGCTCCAGTCCCGGCGCGATCACCCGTGGCACATAGGGCGGCGGCAAGCCTTGCTGGCGCGCCAGGTCATTGGCCGAGGCAAACACCTGCAGCGGCCCGGTGACATCTAGCAACTGCACGTTGGCAAACGCGAGTACATCAATAGTCTTGGGCATATTTGGCGTAATTCGTGGGCTAATTGGCGGATACGCCAAATCCTAGGCTCCTAGAGTGAAACCGTCCAGCCATGTCGGGTGGGCCGTCTCCCAAGGAAAAAGCGCCATGCCCCTGCAGATCGGTTTCCTGTTGTTCCCGCAAATTCAGCAATTGGACCTGACCGGCCCTTATGACGTACTGGCGTCGCTGCCGGACGTGAAGGTGCACTTGATCTGGAAGGACCTTGCCCCGATCACCTCCAGCACCGGCCTGGTGCTTCTGCCCACCACCACCTACGCAGACTGCCCAGCCCTGGACGTAATCTGCGTGCCCGGTGGCGCCGGCGTCGGCCCGCTGATGGAAGATACCCCGACGCTGGCCTTCATCCAGCGCCAAGCAGCCCAGGCACGCTACATCACCTCAGTGTGCACCGGCTCCCTTGTCCTTGGCGCCGCCGGGCTGCTCAAGGGCAAGCGGGCCACCACCCATTGGGCGTACCACGACTTGCTCAAGCCTTTGGGCGCCATTGCGGTGAAGGACCGGGTGGTGCGCGACGGTAACCTGCTGACCGGCGGCGGCATCACCGCGGGCATCGACTTTGCCTTGGTCTTGGCGGGTGAGTTGTATGGCACGGAGTTGGCGCAACTGGTGCAGTTGCAACTTGAATACGCCCCAGCCCCGCCCTTCCATGGCGGTACACCGGACACCTCCCCGGCCGTCGTGCTGGAGCAGGCCCTGCTGCGAGTGGCACCGTCGCTCAAGGCTCGCGAGGAGATCGTCGAGCGCGTGGCCCAGGGCTTGGCGTGAAAAATCGCGACCATGAAAAAACCCGCCGAAGCGGGTTTTTCCAGACCATTTACGACTCCCTGTCGCAGCATTCCTTGCCTATGGTCGATCATCCTTGATCCTGAGCGCATCCTGCGCTGCAGTTGACGGAGGCCAGATTAGCGCGGGCATTGCGCAGGCAATAGACGACATACCACTGCTCTGGTGTAAGCCTTTGGCTAGAGCCTTTGAGAGCCCGGTACCTGTCAGGGCTGCCACCGGGTGTTGACCACCACATCGCGCGGCTCGTCATAGGAGCCGTCGGAGTATTTCCCTTTGAACAGGTGTTAAGGTTCAGCACTACAATCAGATGCTCGTCGACCTTGTAGTTGGCCGTTGGCCAACCATCGCGTAGATGAGTGGATGCGGCATTGAACTATTGGAGCGAAACTGGCCAGCGCTTAACCACAAAGGAGCCTTCCCCGTGCCCGCACTCAACGGCAGTTGTCTATGCAATACCGTGCGATATCAAATAGATGGCCTGGACATGCCCATCAGCCACTGCCATTGCCACACCTGCCGCAAGGCCCACGCAGCGGCGTTCGCCACCACTGCCGGAGTGCTGCGTGAGCACTTTCGCTGGCTCGCGGGGCAAGAGGCGTTAGGTACCTTCGAGTCATCACCAGGCAAGTTGCGGTATTTCTGCACGCGCTGCGGATCGCACCTGATGGCCGAACGCCCGGCCCAGCCCCATGTGATCCTGCGGGTCGCCACCCTGGACGACGATCCCCAACTAACTCCTGCGGCGCACATCTGGACCGAACACGCGGTGCCTTGGCTGTCCGATGAGGCCCTGCCCCGCTGGCGCCAATGGCAGGGTGACTGAGCCCCACTGTCTTAAAATTGCCTGCTAGGATAATCGGCCATTGGCTTAACCGCTTCAGCCGCGCCCAGACAGGGACACCCCCTGATTTTCGACCCCGACGGCACCCTGGCCGACACCGACCACTGGCACCAAGTGACCCTGCAGCAGCTCTTGCAGGAAGAAGAGAGACGTCGCATCCGGCATGGGAGCTTCCTTGAAAAATGCAAAAAACCAGAGGCGAACCTTAGCACTGTCCGCTGCTGACCAACGGTGAGGATTCGGGTGCACTTGCGCGCTTTTCCATCGCGCAAAACAAAACCCCATCTGCTTTCGCAAATGGGGTTTCGGAATTTAATCTTGACGATGACCTACTCTCACATGGGGAAACCCCACACTACCATCGGCGATGCATCGTTTCACTGCTGAGTTCGGGATG